>NZ_JANSHS010000101.1:0-1706 GCF_047461695.1 Synechococcus sp. R6-7 | reverse complement strand
TGCTTTACCGGGTGGTTCCCCTCGGAGAGAAGGCGGAGGGTATGTCTTTGACGACAGCTCCAGCTTCCGGGGGTGAGACGGAGCCGGTTGTCCCAAAGGTCAAAGGTAAGGTGCTGGTCTGCCAGAAATCCGACTGTTATCGGCGGGGGGCCGGAGCGGTGATGCAAGCCTTGAACTCCCATTTGGCCGCCTACTCCGGTTCGATTTGCGTGCAGGGGGTGGGCTGCATGAAAGATTGTAAACGGGGCCCCCATGTGGTGTTTATGCCCGACAAAGCCCGTTATAGCGGCGTTTCCCCCCAAGGGATCCCGGATCTGTTGGAGCGGCATTTTGCCATTGCGTCGCGGGTACAGCAGGTTGAGACAGCGGCTTCTTCCCAATGCCCACGCTGACCCTCCATCGGCGAACGGCTCTGTGGGGCGGGCACGAGTGATTTTCCTTCTGCAGAGGAGCCGCTTTGGGTTGGTTTGAGACAGATTCCTTTCTTTTTCCCGGTGGTGGGCTGCAATTGACTGCCCTTGCCCCCCGGGAGAGGAGAGCCAACACAATCACACAGGTTGCTGCAATCGGAAATGAATGGTGCAAAGGGTGCAGCAGTAGACCTGGGGAGAGCGAGATCCCGATTGCCAGCTGGTGGAAGGGATCCCTCCTGTGTGATGCTACAGACAGAGGCAGGCTAGGGGAGGGAACAAACCTTGCGGGTGGGGATCATCGGCACCGGCTACGCAGCTCGCTCACGGGCCGAGGCCTTGCGCAAAGATGGGCAAGTGCAGATTGTCGCTGTTGCCGGTCGAGCTCCCGACCGGAGCGATGCTTTTGCCGCCGAGTTGGGGGCCGTCGCCTATTCGGACTGGTCTTCTCTGTTGGGCGAGCAGCGGCTGGATCTGGTTTTTGTCAGCACCATCAATCGGGATCATGCCGCCATTGCCCGTGCTGCTCTGGAGGCAGGGATCCACACCGTCGTGGAATATCCCCTCGCCCTCAGCGCTGCCGAAGCGCGTTCCTTGGTGCAATTGGCAGCCGAGCGGCAAGTGCTGCTGCACGTCGAACACATCGAGCTAATTAGCGGCGTTCACCGGTTGCTGAAACGAGAGCTGGAAGGGCTGGGCAAGCTGTTTGCCGTTCGCTACATCACTCTCACCGCCACCCACCCCGCCCCCGATCGCTGGACCTATCGGCCTGAGTTGTTTGGCTTCCCCCTCATGGGGGCCGTTTCTCGCATCCACCGCTTGGTGGACTTGTTGGGCAAGGTGGAACGGGTGAGCTGCCAACTGCGCTACGACGGGCCGGATCTGCCCCACCGCTACAGCAGTTGCTACTGCACAGCCCAGCTGAGTTTTGCCAGTGGATTGCTGGCGGTGTTGACCTATGGCAAGGGGGATTCCCTGTGGTGCTCGCAGCGGCTACTGGAGTTCCACGGTCAACGGGGGGGCCTGTTGATCAACGGCGAAGAGGCAACGTTGCTGCGGCCCGGCAGCGCCCACCCTCTAGAGACGGGATCCCGCCACGGCCTGTTCGAGCAAGACACCCGCATGGTGCTGGATCACCTGCGCCACGGCAGACCCCTCTATATCCATACTGAAAACATGCTCCACGCCCTGGCGGTGGCCGAGGCAGCCGAGCGATCTGCCCAAACCCAGCAGGTGGTTTGCGTTCAGGATTGGCCCTAAGGGAAGTCCCTGATACATTTACGCTGAACACTGCTG
>NZ_JANSHS010000100.1:0-4146 GCF_047461695.1 Synechococcus sp. R6-7 | reverse complement strand
GCTCAAATGAAAGATCAACACAACCTAGCTGACATTCTACGGTCGTTTTATAGTCATTTTAAACAGGAATGAAACATTTCTGTTGTATCGTGTATTGGTTCCTAACTCCCCTCTCCCAAAGGAAGAGGGGCTGGGAGTGGTCGCAGAAGCTGCACGGAATGCTTGAGGAGTGTCTCAATCTAGTTTGGAATGACTATAGTCCTCAGATTGAGGTCTTTCGCGCAATTCTGGCGAGACTGGGATCTTGGCCAGGCTGGATAAGGCCCACCGATGCCTTTTGCACCTGCTGGACTTCTTGCAAAAGCTGCAAGTAAAAAGTCCGTCGTTCCCAATCCAGATCTCGGAGCCCACAGCCCGGCTCTCGATGGTGCAGGCAATCGCGAAACTGACAGGCGCCCAAGCGATCCCTTACTTCGGGGAAGCACCGTATCAACTGCAAAGGATGCACCGGCGGGATCCCTTCGCCAGCATTGAATCCCGGCGAATCGGCGATCCAACCGCCTTCCGGCAAGGGAAACAGCTCCACATGGCGGGTGGTGTGCCGACCATGGCCCAAACGTCTGGAGACGGCCTGAGTGGCCAGCCGAACGTCCGGCAGCAGCCGATTGAGCAAGCTGGATTTGCCCACCCCGGAAGGGCCCATCACCACCGAGATCTGATCTCGGCAACATTGTTGCAACTGGGGGATCCCAGCTTGGGTGTGGGCACTGACCAACAGAGGCTCATATCCCCACCTCTGCAGACGCTCCACCCAAGTTGTCGCCACTTCTGGATCCACGCAGTCGCATTTGTTCAACACCACCTGAACCCGCAGTTGGCTGGCCTCGGCTTGCACCAGCAGACGACTGAGGGCGTTGGGCTCAGGGTCGGGCTCGGCCAGGGCCACCACCACCAGAACTTGGGTCGCGTTGGCAATAGCGGGTCGAGGCAGCTGAGTGCGCCGCGACAGGATCGCCTCGATCACCCCCCGCTCCGGCCAGAGGTCGGCGGCAGCAGGCGGCAAGCGCACCTCCACCCAGTCCCCCACCATCACCTGCTGACCCATTTTTTTCAGCTTGGCCCGACTGGTACAGAGAATCTCTGCCGGCGTGGGCTTTTCAACCGGAAACCGAGCCGGGATCTCGGGAAAAAGGGCGGCCAAACTCGGATCGATCCGCACGCGATAAAAGTTGGCCTGCGCTGCGCGCACCCAGCCGGTACAACTGGATCCCGGATCCCCCTTTCCTTCTGGTTTCACCGGGCTCATGCCGACTCAGGCGTGCCACGACGCACCCAGAGAATGTGATGGCCTTCGGGGGAAGCTGCCTGTCCCTCAATCCGATGCCCGGCCATGGCTAGACTGTTGGGCACCTGCTCCAGAGGTTCTCCCGCATCCAGCCACAGCTCCAGCAGTTCTCCAGGAGCCATGCGCTCCAGGCGCAGCTTCGCCCGCACGTAGTTAAGTGGGCAAGGGATCCCGCGCTGGTCAAGGATAAACTTGACCTCTTCCGACGAAACAGCCTCTGCAGTCATTCTTCCTCACGCTCCCGGTTGCCAGGCATCTGGGCCAGCCCCCGCAACAACCCGCCCAAGAAACCATCCCGCTTGTTGATGCGTTCTCCATGCAGCTCAGCCAGGCGCATGAGCAATTCCCGCTCTTCTGAGCTGATGCGGGTGGGGATCTCCACCACCAAGGTGATTTGGTGGTCGCCCCGAGACATCGGGTTGCCAATGCGAGGTACCCCCTTGCCCTCCAGGGTCAGCACTGTACCCGGCTGGGATCCGGCTGGGATGGTCAGCTCCACCTCCTCCTCCAGGCCGGCTTTCGAGTCCACGGTGGGCACAGAGACCTTGGCCCCCAAGATGGCCTGCAAATAGCTCACCCGCACCTCCGAGAGAATGGTCAGGCCATCTCGCTGGAAGTCGGGATCCGGTTCCACGAATAGGTAGACGTAGAGATCCCCGGGCGGGCCACCGCGTCGACCGGCATCGCCTTCCCCAGAAACCCGCAAACGGGTGCCACTATCCACGCCGGCTGGGATGTTAATGCGCAGTTTCTTCGTGGTTTGGGCCAAGCCCTCGCCATTGCAGTTGTGGCAGGGCTCTTCCAACACCTGACCGCTGCCACCACAGGTGGGACAAACCGAGACCTGGGTAAAGTTGCCAAACGGCGTGCGGGTTGCCCGCCGCACCTGACCGCCGCCTCCGCAGGTGGGGCAAGTTTTCACCTCCGTACCGGGCTTAGCCCCGCTGCCTCCACAGACGTTGCAGACTTCCAAGTGGCTGATGCGAATCTGCTTTTCGCCGCCGAAGATGGCTTCCAGAAACTCCAGTTTTAGGTCAAAGCGCAGATCATCGCCCCGTACCGGCCCCTGGCGACTGCGGGCATAGCTGGCTCCTGCCCCTGCAAAGTTGGTGAAAAAGCTCTCGAAAATGTCGGCAAAGCCACCCATCCCCGCAAAATCCTGGAATCCACTTGCTGCCGCAGCAGCTCCACTCAAACCCGCTTCTCCAAAGCGATCGTAGCGAGCTTTTAGCTCATTATCAGAGAGCACCTCATAGGCACGGTTGATCTCTTTGAAGCGCTCCTCGGCGCCTGGCTCCTTGTTGACATCCGGGTGGTACTTACGAGCCAACCGTCGATAGGCGCGCTTGATCTCCTCTTTGGAGCTATCGCGGCTAACCCCCAAGATTTCATAGTAGTCGCGAGCCATAGAAGCGCTTCAGAAGAGGTTAAAGATCAAAACATCAGACACACTTGAGATGCAACTTGTCAGGCAGCACAACCGAAGCAGACCTACAAGGCACCGGAGCTGGGGGAGAGCAAGCAGTTGCCTAGAATCCTCAGCGAGCTCCATAGATCTCGCTACCCATCTCCAGCAGGACAGCCCGCAGTTCTTCCATTGCGTTCCGTAAAGTTGCTAAGTCTACGTTATCATTTGCCAGCAATGCCCTCAATGTGCCCGCCACTTGAGCCCCCCGCTGGATTCGAGCTTCGCTGAGGCGATTGCCATGCTCCTGCAGGGTTTTGTCGTAGTTGTAGAGCAGGCTATCTGACTGGTTGCGGGCTTCCACCAACTGCCGCCGGCGCTGATCTTCTTCGGCATAGGCCTCCGCTTCCCGACGCATTCGCTCGATCTCGCTGCTGCTCAAGCCACCGTTGTTGGTGATCTTGACGCTCTGCTCGATTCCTGTCCCCTTTTCCCGAGCCGAGACTTTCAAGATCCCGTTGGCATCGATGTCAAAAGAAACCTCGATCTGGGGTACCCCACGGGGAGCCGGCGGGATCCCGGTCAGCTGAAAGCGGCCCAAGGTTTTGTTGTCTTTGGCCATGGCCCGCTCTCCCTGCAGGACGTGAATCTCCACCACACTCTGGCCATCGGTGGCAGTGGAGAAAATCTGGGTTTTACTGGTGGGAATGGTGGTGTTGCGCTCGATGATGCGGGTGAAGACTCCCCCCAGCGTTTCCACCCCAATCGAGAGAGGGATCACGTCCAGCAGCAGTAGATCTTTCACTTCTCCACCCACCACGCCTGCCTGGATGGCAGCGCCAAGGGCCACCGCCTCGTCCGGGTTGACGGAGCGATCTGGGTTTTTTTTGAAGATTTGCCGAATTTTCTCCTGGACAGCGGGAATACGAGTAGAGCCGCCCACCAGCAGCACGCGGTCGATGTCTGCAGGGGAGAGGCCAGCATCCCGCAGCGCCTGTTCTGTAGGCTCCACGGTGGCCTCCACCAGATCCCGCACCAACTCCTCAAACTTGCCGCGGGTCAGCTCCACTTCCAGGTGCTTGGGCCCCGAATCGTCGGCGGTGATAAAAGGCAGGTTAATGAGTGTAACCTGGGTGCTGGACAGCTCAATTTTGGCCTTCTCGGCAGCCTCCCGCATCCGCTGCAGGGCCATGCGATCCCGCGAGAGGTCGATCCCTTCCGTCTCCAAAAACTGACGGATGAGCCAATCGACAATTCTTTGGTCGAAATCATCCCCCCCCAGGTGGTTGTTGCCGGCGGTCGCCTGCACCTCAAACACGCCGCTGCCCAGTTGCAGCACCGAGACGTCGAAGGTGCCGCCACCCAAATCGAAAACCAGAATGCGTAGGTCTTGATCTTGTTTGTCTAGGCCATAGGCCAGGGCGGCTGCTGTCGGCTCGTTGATGATGCGCAGCAC
>NZ_JANSHS010000099.1:0-3097 GCF_047461695.1 Synechococcus sp. R6-7 | reverse complement strand
GGCCCCCGCATCATCACGGAGCAAACCCGCGCCGAGATGAAACGCATCCTCGCCGAGATTCAAAGCGGCCAATTTGCCCGTGAGTTTGTCTTGGAAAATCAGGCCGGCAAGCCAGGGCTTACTGCGATGCGGCGCCGCGAGGCCGAACACCCCATTGAACAGGTGGGCAGGGAGCTGCGGGCCATGTTTAGCTGGCTAAAGAAATAGGTCGGATATCTGGAGCTGAGGGTAGACCATCTCTGTGCTGGATCTGAAGCTGCTGCGGGATCGCCCTGAACAGGTACGCCAAGCCCTGCAAAACCGCCGGGCCACAGTCGATCTGGATGGGATCCTGCAGTTGGATCGGGAGCGGCGGCAGTTGGAGGCCCGCAAGGGATCCCTGCAGGCCGAAAGCAACAGCCTCGGCAAAAAAGTCGGCGAGATCATCCGCCAGGGGGCGGATCCCCAAGGCCCCGAAGTGGCGGCCCTGCGGCAGCGGGGGGTGGATCTCAAGGCCGAGATTGCCCAACTGGAGCAGCAGGAACGGGAGCTGGAAGAGGAGATTCGTGCTCGGCTGCTCACCCTGCCCAATTTGCCCCTGCCCAGCGTGCCGGTTGGCCGAGATGAGACCGACAATGTAGAGGTGCGTCGCTGGGGTGAGGAGCTGAAACCTGCCCATCCTGTCCTTCCCCATGACGAGATTGCCGAAAAACTAGGGTTGCTGGAGATTGGCCGTGCGGTCAAAGTGGCCCAAAGCCGCTTTGTGGCTATGGTAGGGGCGGGCGCGGCCCTGGAACGGGCTTTGATTGCCATGATGCTGGAGCGCCACGTTGCAGCCGGCTACACCGAGGTGATCCCGCCCTTTTTGGTCAACAGCGCCGCTTTGCAGGGGACGGGGCAGTTGCCCAAGTTTGCCGAAGACAGCTTTCGCTGTGCTGACGACGACCTGTGGCTGATCCCGACCGCGGAAGTTCCCCTCACCAACCTGTACCGGGATGAGGTGATCCCTGCAGAGTCTCTTCCTCTCTACTTCTGTGCTTACACCCCATGTTTTCGCCGTGAGGCGGGCAGCTATGGCCGCGACACCAAGGGGCTGATCCGGTTGCACCAGTTTCAAAAAGTGGAGCTGGTCAAGGTCACTCGCCCAGATCAATCGGAAGCCGAACACGAGAAGCTGGTGCAGGATGCCGAGGCCATCTTACAGATGCTGGAGCTGCCCTACCGGGTGGTGGAGCTGTGTAGCGGCGATTTGGGCTTTGCGGCAGCCCGCTGCTTTGACTTGGAGGTGTGGTTCCCCTCCCAAAATCAATACCGCGAGATCTCCAGTTGCTCCAACTGCTGGGACTTTCAGGCCCGCCGTGCCAACCTGCGCTACAAAGAAGCCGGCCAGAAAGGCACCCAGTTTGTCCACACCCTGAACGGATCTGGCTTGGCGGTGGGGCGCTCTCTGGCTGCCCTGCTGGAAAATCACCAACAGCCGGATGGCTCGATTCGCATTCCCAAGGCGCTGCGTCCCTTTCTCAGCTCCCGGTTTCTCTCGGAAGACGGGATCCTCATTCCTGCTGCCTGAGCTCAAACTCAACAAGATTGGATTGAGATGCTCCTGCCCAGATAGGCGGGTGTTCCCATCTTTTCTCCGACGACGGAGAATTGCAAGCTGTCTCACGGCAGTTTTTTGAAACCTCTGAAATGAACAACCTTGACCTGCCCCCGGCTCTAAAGGGCGAGGATCCCTAACACTTCACAGAGACGATCCACCTGACGGTAGCCTCAATCTTTAGGGTCATTTCAAGTTAGGTTGAGACACTTCCCAAGTGCTCTGCGGTACCGCTTCCGCTATGCAAAAGGGGAGAGGAGCTAGGAAGCAATGCATTCCTACCTTCCTGCCGGGCTGTCCTTCCGCTCAAGATTTGCCCTTGAGGCGATCCAACTCAGCTTGCAATTCGGCGATCTTCTGGCGCAGACGGGCCGCTTCCGAAAGTTCGATGGCCGTGCCTGCCTCGCCCTCGGTATCGCCAATGTCATCAATGGTGATCTTGCGGGGACCGGCAGTTTGTCTGTCTTCTCCCTTGCGGTTGGCGTTGGCGGCGATGGCATCCATGTAAGCCCGCGCCTCTTCAGCGGTCATCGCCCCCCGCTCCACCAGCTCGTCCACCAAAGCTTGCGCCTGCTTGCGCAACTCCATCAGACGGATACCCGCTTTGCTGGCCACCTTGGCAGCATTATCCGCCGCCACAACCGCCAAACCCATGCCGAAGTAAAAGGCTTTTTGAGCCCAGTTGGCGAGGGGATTGTCTGTTTCGGACATAGTGTAATGCGCTGCTAGGGCAAGGAGGAGAGAACCCAGCAGAGAGAAGTAGGGCTGCAAAGGGCGACCCGGGTTGACGCGCCTGCTCAGAGCATCCCGTGGTGCTGCTATCTTCCGATCCTGACACGGTTTGGGCGTCGGAGCTGCACGGACCCAGGTCTTCCAGTAGCCTAGCATTTTTCCCCTCTGCCCTGCTCGGCTTTCTTGGGCAACAGATGGGTTTCTCAGGGGGCTAGGGAGTTTCAGGCGGCTCCAGATAAACAGGGATCCGCTCTACGGCTGTATCGCTGCGTTGCACCTCCTGTTCCTGAACTTGAGGAAGGGTTACCGGCAGGGTAACCGGTTGAGCAACAAAACAACTGGCCACGGGCAGCGCTTGCTCCAGTTCGTCCAGAGGGCGGGGGATCACTGCCACCGCGTGCAATTCCCCAATGCGCTCTGCTTCGTACATGCCGGCATCGATGGCAATGGCCACGTTGGCCACTGTACCGCGGATAATGGCCGTACATAGGCCATCCCCAATGGTCTCGTAGGCCGCCAGTTGGACATCCGCGGTTTTGAGCATGACATCGGCAGCTCCCACCATTGCCGGGAAGCCGCGAGTTTCCAGCAGGCCCACGGCCAAGTTACTGAGGCGGCTGTAGCCGCGGTTTTGTGCCAGTTGAGACAGCTTGCTGCTGATCGGCAGTACCACTTCCAAGTTGGGCAGGGGGCGCGGGATCACCAAACTGGAGATCTCCTCTTGCTCGAACTGGCGGGCCAGCTCAATTCCCTCCTCAATGGCAATGCGCACATCGGCAATTCCCCCCC
>NZ_JANSHS010000098.1:0-6892 GCF_047461695.1 Synechococcus sp. R6-7 | reverse complement strand
TGCGGGGCTCCTGCGATTTCTAGCTGAGAAAAGCCCTATGGCCCTGTGCATGCAACGTTTTGGGTGTGGGCCACTGTCCTGGCCTAAATTTCAAGAGGGCAAGGATGCACGCTATAGAGGAACTTTCTAGCGGAGCTATTGCACCGGCTAGTGTCTCATTGCCATTTGAATTGACTATAAGTGCTGCTGCAAAACCAGGAACCAGAATCCTCGCCCGGCGAGCATGTTATGACTCTGAGCTGGAAGCTGTTTTCGAGTAAAACTCACGCATTTCTGTAAACCACTCCAATCGCGAGGGATCCCAGGTGTAGAACATGTGTCCGCCGCGATAATGACGTAGGGTGAGGTTGGCCTTCAACCGCGGATCCAACTTCATCAAATCCACCAGGTGATTCGAGGCAAAGTAGGGCGTGACCAGGTCGTAAAAGCCATGATGAATGCTCACCCGCATGTGGGGGTTGAGGGCCATGCTGCTGCGCAGCTCATCCATTGCGCCGATGAATCCTTGCTTCAACTCTCCTTTTGGGGTGAACCGCCAGGACTTGAACACCTCCAGGTTCAGCAGGTGATAGGTCAACTCCGTTTCTACTTGCAAGGTCTCCCGCAAGTGGCTGTTGATGGCCGCCGTGAACAGGCGATCGATCCCATCCAAGGTGGGATCGGATCCCTCGAAGGTAGGCCGATCCGGAAAGGGATCCACCGTGGTTACAGAAGCATCGTAGAGCCCCAGCACCAGTCGCTGCGACCGCAACAGCTCGCGGGCAAAACTGGCGATATCGATCCGCCCGCCTTTGTGGGCTACATATTCTGGAGATAGGCCGATCCCTGCCGCCATCTCCTGATACACCGCTTGCCGTTCTGCCTCTGGCATTGCCTCCCCCATGGCCAAGAGGGGCAGCAGACGTTGTCGGGCAAAGTGTTCTGCTTTGGGCAGCAGGATCTGCAAATCCTCCCCCCAGCCACACCGTCCATGATGGGCTGCTGTGGCCACATAGGAAGGGAAAAGGGCTGCCCAGGTGCTGAGGTTGTAATCGTTGGTCTCCAGCAACCCAAACTCAATCGCAGGCGAGATGAGAATGGCCCCCGACAGGCCCACGCCAAACTTGGATTGCAGCTCCTTGGCCAGCCGCGCCACCCGAAACCCACCGTAACTCTCGCCGGCAATGAAAATGGGGGAGAGCCAGCGTTTGTATCGGGAAAGAAAGCCCTGAATGAATTCTCCCAAGGATTGCAAATCCCGCTCCACATCCCAGAAGGGCGATTCCTTAGGAGGCTCCTCCGCCTTAGCATCCGGCTGAGGGGGCTTGGATGCCGGATCGGATTTCTCCCGGGAATCTTTGGGGTCTTGAGAATCCTTGGGCAGGGCGCGGCTGAACCCCGTCCCCACCGGATCGACAAAGACCAGGTCGGAAAAGGGCAACCAACTTTCGGCATTGTCCACCAGCCGCACCGGGGAGGGGGGCAAACTGCCGTTGGGCCCGAAGCAAATCCGTTTGGGCCCCAGCGCTCCCATGTGCAGGTAGGCAGAAGCTGCCCCAGGCCCACCGTTGAACACAAAAGTGAGAGGGCGGTGCTGAGAGGCGGAGTCTTGCTTTAGATAGGCGACGTGAAAGATCTCGGCCACCGGCTTTTCCCGCTGGAAAAGGGTCTGCCAACCGGCCAGCGCTCTGTAGGTAAAGCTCTCCTCTCCAGCCGTAAACCTGTGCTCGGTGGAGAAGAGGGGGGAAGTGGGCTTAGATTCAGTAGCCATGAAAACAGGGATCCGCAGTCTGATCCCCAGTGAATCACAAGTTGCCGACCCTCAACACTCCCAGAGGAATCTCCAAACGGCACCTCACAAAGTCAGCGGAGCTTCCAAAGTTAGATTGAAAGATTGGCCGGGGCGCAGCACCACCACCTGGGGAGCGGTAACATTGCCCACCACCACTCCGGTCACGGCGCCTCCTAAGACATTGCCCACCGAGACTCTGCCCGTGATGGCCCCCAAAATGGCTCCCGCGGCTGCCCCAATGGCTGCATCCTGAGCGATGGCCTCAGCCGAATACTGACGGGGATCCTTTTCGTCGTGGAGGATGTTGGAGGAAGCCCGCAGGCTGTAGGTACGACCGCCGAGAACAATGGAAGTGCCGACAAAGCGGGATCCGCCCGGTGCAGGTTCCATCTGTCCAAAAATGCGGCTACCCGCCGGGATCACCAAGCGCCCCTGGCTGTCAAAAATGTTCTGAGTAACGGCCACTTCCAGGGGATAGACGGTGTCGGGATAAAAGTATTGCGGCCCTTCGCTACTCAGGCTGCCGACCGGGATAATCGTCCCCTGCTCAAGGCGGTAGGCACCCAATTCAAAAAGCGGCTGAGCCGAACTGGGCAAGGGGGCCAACGCAGGGATCCCGGCCAGGCCAAGAATGGCTGCTGTTAAGATAGCTTTCATGAGTAGAGTCTCCAATGCTTCTCCAAGTTCTGCCGAGTTCTCAGCAGTTGCCTGAAGCTATTCCAAGTCAATTTGCTTCCTTGTCTCAGCTTCTCTCCACTTCTAGGTTATCGAATCCTTCCTAGGGCTTGTTTTCTCCCACAAGTCGATTTGTTTTCAACTGTTGGCAGTTTGGGTGACCATCCTGCAGCACAACGCCTCTTAGAAATGCTGGAAGGCTTGCTGACGACTGAGGGCTTGCCCGTCCTTCAGCCAGACGGTTCCCTGCGGATCCCAGCCTGTCACTTCTCCAATCCAAACGGCCCCCGGCAATCTTTCCAACAGATGCTTGGCCACCGACACCTCGGCACTGAGGAGCAGCTCAAAATCTTCGCCTCCATAGAGCGCCCACTCCCAGGCTTGGGCCGGAAAAGCCTGCCGCAAAGCTTTTGAAATCGGGATCCGCTCCACGGCAATCCTTGCCTCCACCCCACTGGCCTGACACACCTGCACCAGGGCATCTGCCAAACCGTCGCTGGTATCCATACCGGCAATGCGCAAGGGATCCGGGATCCCTTCCAAGAGGGGCACCAGATCCAGGCGCGGGCGTGGGTATTGGTGAGCCCTGATCAACTGCTCGCGCTCGGCTGCCGTGGCTGAGGATCCCTGTTCAGGATGGAGAAGCAGCTCCAAGCCTGCCCGCGCATCTCCGTGGGGCCCTGTTACCACCAGCCAATCGCCGGGTTGAGCCCGTCTGCGCTGAATGGCCCGCCCCGGCTGCACCGATCCCAGGGCCGTGATCGCCACGAACCGATGCGGCGACCGACACAGATCCCCTCCCACCAGTTGGCATTCCCAGCGGGCGCAACAGTCCCGCATCCCTTGATAAAGCTCCTCCACCCAAGCAACCGGTGTGGAGCCCGGCAAGCCCAAACCCACCACCAACGCCTGCGGACGGGATCCCATCGCGGCCAGATCCGACAGATTGGCGGCCACCGCGCGCCAGCCCACCGCATGGGCCGGGGTCGTCAGATCGCTGAAGTGAACTCCCTCCACCAACACATCGGTTGTCACCACCAACTGCCCCTCCGGAGCAGCTAACACCGCCGCATCGTCTCCCACCACCTGGGCCGGACAGTAGCGCTGCACGATCTGCAGCAGCCCTGCCTCCCCAATTGCCGAGATGGGTAGGGGGGAAGGATTGCCGTTTTGTGGGGAAGAACTGTCAGAAAGACCGGAGAACAAGACAGACCTCTGAGGGTAGCGAGGATAACACAGCTGCAAGATCTGGTGGATGCTGGAGTCTTGTTGGATATTTCCAAGGATCCCGCCTGCACGCCACAGGCAAGCTGGAGAATTCTACCCCGCCGCCCGCTGTCCAATCAGGGCATAGAAGGGATCCCCGCCTCCGCCTGCCCAAAAGCCCAGCCAACCTATAGGGGCAGGCCGCTGGATCACCTTCACCACCGCAAACCCTGGCACCGACTCAAAATAGCGCCTGACCAACTCCACTCGCCCCGCCTCAGAGTTGTCCCGCCAAGCCTGGATCGCCTTCTGGAAAAACATGCGATTGGAGAAGCTGACGATGAACAGGCCCTGGGGCTTTAGGATGCGATACACCTCGGCAAACACCTGCTCTGGCTGCTGCAGATATTGCACCGAGACCGTGTTTAGCACCGCGTCGAAGGATTGATCAGGGAAGGGCAGAACTGGGTTTTGGTTCAAGTTTTGGATGAAGAAGTGATCCAGCCGGGGGTTGGCCGCCAGTTCCTCAGGGTTCATCCCATGCCCCTCCACATGGGCAAACTCCATCTCAGGTGGCAAATGGGAGACCCAACTGCTCATCAGATCGAGAATGCGGGTCTGGGGCCGCAAATGCTCGCGGTATAGATCGGTGAGCTGGCCGATGAAGCCAGAATCCACATGAGTCACGAAGCGAGGATAGCTGTAAAAGAGGGCATCGTCGCTGGGATCCAACTTGGAGCGCTGCCAATCCTTGAGCACCACCATGGCCAAACGGTTGCAAATCTTAATCAAAGCTAACATTTTGGAAGCTTCGGAAAAGGGGTGGGCGTGATACCTTAGCAGAGCAACAGTGGCCATTTCGCGAAGGACTCTTTGCCGTGATGTCTGTGTCTCACCCCTCTTCAGCGGCTCCTTCTTCTTCTGGGTCTAACTTTGGCCTGCGGGAGTACGTAACCGAACTGCAGCTCCACATGGCTCTGCAGGCTCGCAGCCTTACTCCTTCTCTCAGCGTTTCCCCAGCCCAGGACAGCCCCCTGGCTCTGGTGCAGCAGGCACAGGCGGCTATGGAGAAGTCCGCTTCCCGCCGATGGCTTTGAGGGGCACAGCCTGGGCAGAGAGGCTCAGGCCAAACTTTTGCGCAACACCCCCTGCACCAGCAGAACCGACACTACGACAAACCCCGTCAAGAGGCCCAGGGATCCCGCCAGGGTGAGATCGCCCCAGGGAGCCTGCAGCACCACATCGGCCCAGCTCCAGCTATCGCTGCGGTAGACATGGCGAATGGGCTCGATGGCAAAGGTGAGGGGGTTGAGGCTGGCCACCCAACGCAGCCAGGTGGGCATAAAGCTCAGGGGAGCCAAGGCCGTGCTGGAAAAGATCAGGGGCAAGTTGACCAAAAAGATGAAAGCCAGCAATTGCTGGTGCCCCGGCATGGCAAAGGCCAAGCCCAAGCTCAGGGCCGTGAAGCCCAAGACCAACAGGCCCACGATCAAGGCCACCACCGCCAAGCCTGGCCCGTCGGGGATCCCGGCCCCAAGGGCGTAGTCTGCCCCCACAATGACTGCCGTCTGCAGCAACGCCAAGCTGACGATAAACAGGCTAGAAGCAAGAACAATGGAAAAACGAGAGGTGAGGGGAGCCACCAACAACCGGTTCAAAAAGCCAAATTCTCGGTCGAAAATCACCGGCACTCCGGCATTCAAGGCTCCACCAAAAGCCGTAAACACGATGACTCCCGCCCCCAAAAACTGGGTGTAGTTTTGTCCGGCCCCGAAAATGCCGGCAGGAGCATTCTGAAACAAGGCTCCAAATAGAATCAGCCAGAGCAACGGCTGGATAATGCCAACCAGCAAGGTTGTGGGGCGACGCTGCAGTTGGATAAACAAGCGGCGGGTGAGGGCAAAGGTCTCCTGCCAAAAGTCAGCCGTCAGAAGGGGGATCGGGTTGGGTTGAACCGAGGAAGAGGCAGAGTTCATACCAAAGCTCCTGTAGGGTTGCGATCAATCAATCCATTCCAAATCCATCTACCAAATACCTCGATGTGCCTTTGTATAGGGATCAATGGGGCTCGATCATGAGGGGATGAAGTTACTTTTTCTTTTTGCCCAGATTGGCCTCGGCAGCGGCCAGCTCCGCGTCCATCAGGGTTTGCCCGGTTGCCGCCAAATACACATCATCCAAGCTGGGACGAGATTGGGTGCTGCTGAACACCTCTAGCCCATGAGCCTGCAAGTGGGCGCGAATCTGGCTAAGGGGATCCTCTCCATTCCGCTGCACCACCAGGTTCAGGGCGTTGCCCTGGGCGCTGTTGATCACCACCTTCTGGACAAAGGGCAGGGATCCCAGCAGTTGGGCACCCCGTTGGGCCAGTTCCGCCGGGGCAAATTCCTGCAGCCTGACGGTGATGCGCTCGCCGCCGACGCGGGTTTTCAGCTCCTCGGGGGTTCCCTCGGCAATCACCTTGCCCCGGTCGATGATGGCCACCCGATCCGCCAGCAGGTCGATCTCCTCCAGGTAATGGCTGCTGAGCACCACTGTGATCCCTGTGTTCTTGAGTTGGCGCAGAAAATCCCAGATGGCCAACCGACTGGGAATGTCCAGGCCCACCGTGGGCTCGTCCAAGACCAGCACCTGGGGTTGATGGAGCAGTCCTGCCGCCAGATCCAAGCGTTTGCGCAGCCCGCCGGAGTAGGTACCGATGAGTTGGTCGGCACGGTCGGTCAGCCCCAGCAGCTCCAGGACGGCAGCGATTCGCTCTTGAGCCAAGGGGCGAGGCAGGTGGTGGAGATCGGCCTGCAACTGCAACAATTCTCGCCCGGTCAGCACCTTATCCAAAGCCACCTCTTGGGCAACAAACCCCAGTTTTTCTCGTACCGCTTTGGGGTTTTCGCTGGCCGGGATCCCGTACACCTCTATCCGGCCCGCATCGGGACGAAGCAAGGTGCAAAGGCAATGCAAAGTGGTGGTCTTGCCGGCCCCATTGGGGCCGAGAATGCCGTAGATCTGGCCGGGTTCCACCTGAAACGAGACGTCCGCCACGGCCACTGTGGATCCGTAGCGCTTTTGAAGTTGCTCTACCAAGACCGCAGGAGTATCTGACATGGGTATCCACATCTCGCTTCCTCTAGGCTATCAAGCCTGTTCGGGAGATGAGGCCAGGGATCGCCACCATTTCTTGCTCGTTGCCGCCAGCCCCCTAGGGATGGTGGGAGGTAAACTACCCGGCTCCGACCGCTAAGC
>NZ_JANSHS010000097.1:0-10788 GCF_047461695.1 Synechococcus sp. R6-7 | reverse complement strand
CGAAGCAGTCAGGGTCGGGTAGTTTACATTCCCCTCTCCGATCCGGCTGATCAGCGACCCCCAAGCCGCAGTGCCGGAAGCAACCTCTAGCCCGGTTCAAACGGCTGCCCCAGAGCTGCCGGCGGAGTGGCCTTCACCGCCTGCTGGATCCAGCGCCGCAGCCGAGGTGGGATCCCGCGCAAGCCGTACTCCCACCATTCCCCAGAAGTGAGCACCAACACCAAAATCATCAACACAAAGGGAGCCACCGTAAAAACTTGGGTGGGCACGGCGCGGATGGTAGTCTGGGCAACTCCGGCAAAGGACTGCAAAATGCCGAACAGGTAGGCCCCCAGGGCTACCCGCAAGGGGTTCCAGCCGCCGAAGATGACGATGGCCAAAGCAATCCAGCCATACCCTGCTGTATGTCGGTGGCTCCAGCCGGCCTTGAAATCCAGAGAAAAGGCAGCCCCCGCCAAGCCCAATAGGGATCCCCCCACAAGGGTATAGACATAGCGCCAGAAAATGACATTGGTGCCGCGGGCAAAAGCCGCCGCCGGCTGTTCTCCCATAGCCCGCAACATCAGGCCAGGCTGAGTGCGATACAAAAAGAACCAAGTTCCCCCGATGAGCGCGTAGCTGGCGTACAGCAACAGATCCCCTTGGAACAGGAGTGGCCCCAGCAGCGGCACCTCTCTCAGGAAGGGGATGGGCAGGCTGGGCACCGTTGGCCCTGGGATCCGCACGAACGGATTGCCCAAAAAGGAAGACAAATCCGCCCCCAATAGGGTCAAGACGAAACCAATGGCAATTTGGGATCCCTTCAGGGTCAGCGAGCCAAAGGCCACGATCCCAGCAAACAGCGCTCCCACCGCGGCGGCAGCCAAAAAGCCCAATACCAAGCTTCCCGTCAGCTTGGCCACGGCGAACCCAACCATGGCCGCCAGCATGATCGTCCCCTCTGCGGAGAGGTTGATCACCCCTGCCCGCTCGGTAATGGTTTCCCCCACACAGGCGAAGACCACCGGTGTGGCGGTGGCAATGGCAGTGGAGAGAATAGCAACCAGTTGGGCAGCGGTCATTATGAGCCTGTCGAGAACTCGGGTTGGGTTAACGCATTTGCAGTTGCTGCGGGAATGCGCCTGTCGATCTGGTCATCGCCTCACCCCAACACCCAGAGCATGAAAGCCACCCCTAGGGTGACGGCGCCGAACAGAGCATAGCTGATCTGGCGCAGCGGCCTCAGTTGCAGGGCATGCAGATCCTTAAGCCAGCCCAGCCCCAAGGATTCGACAAAGCGATCCAGCACCGCCTGCATAGGGTAGGCGTAAACCGATCCTCGCTCCTTAAAGTTCACCAGCACAACCAGCAGTGTAGCGTAGCCCCAGAGGAGGCCCCAGAGCACAGCGCTCAACCCGATTAAAATTGGCTCAAACATCGACTTTCCCTTGCCTTCTATAGGCATGTCCACTGCTTGCGTGAGCGGGAGACGGAGTTCTTTGAGCCTGGGGGACTTGGATCTCATTATTCCGGTTGTTTTCCCGTTGAGGCTGCCCTCCCTCAGACAAGAGCGTAGAAGGGATCCCAGCTTGCTTGCAGAGATCACGCCGGTTCTCTTCTGCCCGTCCAGGCCAGAAGATGACAAACTGGAAGTACCCGCTCGGAGTTATCTCGTCAAATCCCCATGAGTTCTCGCTACCTGCTGCCCCCCGCTGAACCCAAGTCTGTCGGTACTGCCTATATCCTCTGGGCGTTGGGCATCTTCGGGATCTGTGGCGTCCATCGCTTCTACCTGGGCAAGACTGGAACAGGCATCCTCTGGCTGTTCACCTTTGGCCTGCTGGGCTTTGGCCAGTTAATTGACCTGTTTTTGATCCCAGGCATGGTGGAAAATCACAACTTCAAACTGGCAGTTCTACAGGGATCCCAGCCTTCCCCAACGCCTGCAAAGGCCGTTTCAGCGCCTTCTCAGCCCTTGAAAGGTCAAGCTCTGATGCGGGAGATCCTGCGGCTAGCCCAACAGCGGCAAGGGATCCTCACCCTTGCGGAGATAGCTATCGACTTACCTGCCGACTTTGACGAAATTGAAAAGGCGCTGCAAGAGCTGAGCCGGCGGAGCATGGCTTTCCCCGAAAACAACCCGGTCACTGGAGCGGTAGAATACCACTTCCCTCACCTGCTGCACCGCTCCCCCGACCAACGTTCGCTCTAGATGCCCTCCTGCAGACCTCTACTGGGATCCCAGGATCCCTTGACGTTTGGCTAGCCGCATTGCCCGGCGAAAGGTCAGCAAGCCCAGGCCGAAGTAGAAAACGCCGCTGGCTAGAGCCATGGCCAAGCGCACGGGATCCAAGCCCGCCTCCCGCACCATCACGTCTCGCAGCAGCCCCGCCCCCGCCGTCATGGGCAGACTTTGCCCTAGCCACCTCAGGGATCCCGGCCATTCTTCCGTGGGAGCAGCCAACAGGAAAAGCAGGCCGAATTGGCTGATGATCAAAAGCTGCTGAATTCGCTTCCAAATTAGAGCAGCGGATCCCAGCAAAAACGAGAAGCCGTAGGCCCCCAGCACCACGCTCACCAAAGGCAACACCAGAGCAGGGGGAAACCGCAACCGGCTGCCCGTCAGCAATAAGATGACGCCCAGAATGACGACGACAATGGAAAAGCGCAACACCAAGCTGGCACAAGCCCGTGCCAAGAAGAGAGTGGCTGCCGAAAATGGCGAGAGCAACACCTGCTCCAAGGTGCCTGTCTGGGCTTCCACCTGCAGGTTGAGGGCGATGTCGTTGACCACAAAAATGACCAGCGTCCAGAGCACATAGCCGATCACCACCGCATCCAACCGTTCGCCAAATTGGGAGGCAGGCCCTGCCACATATTGGGCGCCGGCAAAGAGGGCATAGAAGAAGAACGTGGTGATCAGGATCCCGCCCAGGGCCTCCGCCGGATAGCGAATGTACTGGATCCAGGCCCGCTTCAGTTCAGCCCAAAACAGGTGGATCACTGGCATTGTCTATCCCCTCTTTTCAACAACTTGAGGAAGATGTGGGTGAGATCGGCTTCCTCTCGTTTGAGGCCCAGCAAGGGCAAAGGCCTCAAGATCTCTAGCACCTGATAAAGCCTCTCTGGCGGGCCGCTGAACCGCACCCGATGGGATCCGAGAATCTCCACCCCTTGGCGGGCCAGTTGTTCAACCCTCCAGGGATCCAGCCCCTGTTCCAGCTCGATCCGATAAGTGCTGACGGCGCCGGCAAAGTTCCGGATGAACTCGCGCGTGGGGGCTTGGGCAACGATCACCCCCTGCTGAATGACAGCCACCTGATCCGCCAGCACCTCCGCCATCTCCAGTTGATGGGTAGTTAGCAGAATGGCCTGCCCGGAGGCAGCAATCTGGCGGATGAGGGATTTCACCGCTTGGGCGGCTTCCACGTCCAGCCCTAGGGTGGGCTCATCCAGCAACAACAGGGCCGGCTGGTGCAGGAGGGCAACGGCAATGGCCACCTTCTGCTGCATACCCCGCGAAAGGGTTTGCACGGCAACATCCCGCTTTTCCCACAGGCCAAAGGTCTCCAGGAGCTCTAGCCCCCGTTGCCGGGCGGTTCTGGGGGGTAGCCCCCGCAGCACGCCAAAGTACTCCAAGTTCTGGAGGGGGGTCAGCCGCCAGTAGAGGTTGCGGTTGCCTTCCAGCACCGCCCCTACTTGGGCCAATGTGCCAGGATCCCTGTGGGGATCCCGTCCGAGAACGCACACTGTGCCCGCGTCGGGTTGGATCAGGCCGGCAATCATCTTAATGGTGGTGGTCTTGCCGGCCCCGTTGGGCCCCAAAAAAGCCAGGATCTCCCCTGCTGCCAGCGTCAGGGAGACATCCACCACCGCCCGCACCTCCCTGCCTCCTTGCCGGTAGGTTTTTTGGAGGTGGTGAGCTTCTAGAACTTTCATGACGCGAACCCGATGCAAAAAGGAGGGCAAAAGTTCAAACAGAGGAAGGCCGCCCACCCATTCCACTCTCTCACACCAGAGCATGGGCCCGCCTCGAGAGGGATCCGGCAAGATCTAGGGGGTCATTGGGATCCCAGCCTCCATCCGGCTCAGGGCCAAACTCATTTTGTCTAGCCACTGCAAAAGGCTCTCCAGTTGCTGCGCTGCCGGTACCATCCCCAGACCCCGCACCGTCACCTTGCCCGGTTGGTAAACAAAGCGAGGCTGCAGGTGAGTGGGCAGGGCCTCTTTCAGGCGATTCCAAGCGGGCTCCTCCATGGGGGTTTCCAAAAGGACATGCTCCTTGGCTGGCCTAATGCGGGAAAAGCCCAGGGCTCGGGCCAGCACCTTCAGCTCCATTACCCGCAGCAGCTCCTGAGTGGGCTTGGGCAGGGGGCCAAAGCGGTCTTGCCATTCTTGGGCAATTTGCAACAGCTCGACCCGAGAGCCGGCAGCGGCCAGGTGTCGATAAGCCTGCATCTTTTGATCTTCGTCGGGAATATAGCTTTGCGGGATCATGGCGGTTACATTGAGGTCAATTTGTGTGTCCTCCACCTGTGGGATCTCCTGGCCGCGAATTTCTCGAATGGCTTCTTGCAGCATTTCCAGGTAAAGATCGAAGCCCACCGCATTGACTTGCCCGGATTGTTCCGTTCCCAGCAGGTTGCCAATGCCACGAATTTCCATATCCCGCATTGCCAACTGATAGCCGGATCCCAGTTGGGTAAATTCCTGAATGGCCTGTAGGCGTTTGCGGGCCTCCTCGGTGAGGATCCCGTCTTCTCGGTAAAACAGCCAAGCATGGGCTTGGATCCCAGCCCGGCCCACCCGCCCCCGCAGCTGGTATAGCTGAGCCAATCCAAACTCCTGAGCATTTTCAATCAAAATGGTGTTGACGCGGGGAATATCCAAACCGGATTCGATAATCGTCGTGCAGACCAGGATATCGATTTCCCCATTGTTAAAAGCCAGCATCGTTGCCTCTAGCTCCCCTTCCGGCATCTGCCCGTGGGCAATGGCAATGCGAGCACCGGGCACCCACTCCCGCAATTTGGCACTGGTTTCTTCGATGCCTTCAATGCGGTTGACGACATAGAAGACTTGACCGCCGCGATCCAACTCTTGGCGGATAGCCGTACGGATGACTTCGGGGTTGTAGGGCGAAAGGTGAGTTTTAATGGGCCGACGGGAAGGCGGGGGAGTTTGGATCAGGCTCATTTCCCGCAGCCCCGACAAGGCCATATACAGGGTGCGCGGGATGGGGGTGGCGGTGAGCGTCAGCACATCCACCTGGGTTTTCAGCAGCTTAATCTTCTCTTTTTGGTTGACGCCAAAGCGCTGCTCTTCGTCAATCACCAAAAGGCCTAAATCCCGAAATTGCACATCCTTGCCCAAAAGCTGGTGGGTGCCCACCACAACATCCAGTTCGCCACTCTTGAGACGGGATAGGATTTCTTTTTTCTCCTCCGAGGTGCGGAAGCGGTTGAGCAAGCCCACTTGAATAGGATAGGGAGCAAAGCGCTCTTTGAGGGTGTGGTAGTGCTGCTGGGTGAGAATGGTGGTCGGCGCCAAAAGAGCCACTTGCTTGCCGGCGGTTACGGCCTTGAAAATGGCACGGATTGCCACCTCTGTTTTGCCAAAGCCCACGTCCCCACACAGCAGCCGATCCATAGGGCGTGGAGATTCCATATCCCGCTTGATCTCCTGGACAGCTCGGAGTTGATCCGGCGTCAGGGGATAGGGGAAAGAATCTTCCAGCTCCTGTTGCCAAGGAGAATCGGGCGGGAAGGCATAGCCCTCCTGTTCGGCGCGTTTGGCATAGAGCTGCAGCAGGTCAAAGGCCACTTTTCGCAGGCTCTTTTTCACCTTCTGTTTGGTCTTTTCCCAGGTGCTGCCGGACATCTTGTGCAGGGCAGGTGGTCCATCCCCGCTGGCGCGGTAGCGGGAAAGGGAGTTGACCTGGTCGGCAGCCACCCGCAACAGGCCATCGCTGTATTGAATAACCAGGTACTCGCGGGTTTCGCCCCCAATGGTGAGGCTTTCTAAGCGCAGAAACTGGCCAATGCCATGCGCCTTGTGAACGACAAAATCCCCTGGCTTGAGCAGGTTGGGATCCACCTGGCGAGAGCTGGCCTGGCGGCGCTTGCGCACATAAGTAGGGGTGGCCAGGCTGTGCTGGCCGAAAAACTCGCGGTCGGTGAGCACCACCCACCCCAAGGTGGGCAGGAGAACCCCCTCCAGCTCGGCCAGGCCGGAATACTTGAGGGCCACTGGGGTGTAGGACTGCAGCTGGCGCTCGATGGCCGGGAAGTCTTTGGGATTGGGCACGTACTGGGCGGGGCAGTCGTGTTCCTGCAGCAGAGCTACGGTGCGGGAGGGCTGGGCAGAGAGGATCCACACCTGCAACTGCTGCTTGCGGTACTCGCGCAGGGTTTTGGCCAGGGATCCAAACTGGTGGGGAGCAGTAGGCACAGGCCGGCTTTTTAGGTCAAGGGCAGCTTCGGCTTCGCCAGCAGGGGCAAAGGTGCGGGCCAACAGGCAGGGGAAGGGATCCCAGTCGGGAGCCTTGAGATCAAAGGGGCGGTGGAAAGGCACCAGAGCTGGCTCGCTGGCCCGGGCCAGCTGCCACTGCTCCTGGGCGTGGCTTAGCCACTGCCGGCTGTGGGCTTGGCACTGCTCCGGCTCGTCGATCAGGATCAAAGCCTCGGGATCCAGATAGCTCAGCAGGTTGGCTGGCGGATCGTAGAGTAGGCCAAGAAAACGGCGCAAGCCTTCCGGAGGAGTCGGCGACTGCTCCAACTGCTGCCGTAGGCCCTGGGAGAGCTGATCGGCTTTTTCCTGCAGAGCCGGCCAGAGGATAGGCCCATAGCCGGTGGGAGTAAGCCAGACGTAGGGGATCCCATCTTGGGAGCGCTGGCTGACTGGGTCAAACTCCCGCAGCCTCTCCAGCTCGTTGCCAAACCACTCTAGGCGCACCGGCCATTCGCAGGCCACTGGGAAAACGTCGAGAATGTCGCCCCTTTGGCTCCACTGCCCCTCGCTTTCCACCAGACTCACCCGCTGGTAGCCCAGACGAGCCAACTGCTGCCCCAACTGCTGCGGCGACATCTCCAGGCCGGGTTCCAGCTGGAGGCAAAAGGCCCGCAACACCTCTGGGGGAGGGAGGTGGGGTTGGAGGGCCCGCTCTGTCGCCACAATGGCCATGCCCTTCTTCCCCTGGAGGCAATCGGCCAGCACCTGAAACTGGCCCCACACCAGCTCCGGTTCCAGGTCAAAAGGTTCGTAAGGGGAAGCCTCGGAGGTGGGGTAGAGCTGCACCGTCTCCCAGCCCATGCCCTCCAATTGCGCTGTCCAGCGGCCTGCCTCCTCCAAGGTGGCGGTGACCACCAGCAGGGATCTTCCCTCCTGCTGGGCCAAAGCCGAGGCGATCAACCCCTTGGCAATCCGCCCTGCCCCCTGCAGATCTGCCTGTCGCCGTGATCTCAACCGGGCGGCCAACTCTTGCATCAAGCCAGATTGGGCCAGAAAGCGCACCAGCGGGATAAACGACATCTTCCACCCCACACTGCAAACTGCGATCCCAACAAGCAGGGATCCCAATTCTGGCAGGCTCCGGGGACGATCAGCAGCCGTCTGCCGGCTCTGTAAACCGGAAGTCCTCCCTTGCTGGGAATCGCTCCTGGATCTATACAACAAGACAACAGTTTTGTTGTTTAAAGACGAAAAAAACCAAAATCCTATACTAGCGGCCTGCCAGGCTTTGGCCGCTAGGTTCGCAGTGCGCTCTTTGTCTTGTAGTCTAAATTACAAAAAAGAGTTCACACTTCCAGAATCCTAAAATTAACCTTTAGAGTCGGACGGCCTGTCAATTGTCTTAGCCAAGATTCGATGTTAGAAGGAACAAAAAGCAGAGCTTTCCCGGCCTCATCCAATGTCTGCTAGGGAGCAAGATGTTTTTCATGCAAGAGGTGTAGCTGCATCAACTGCAGAGGATGTTGTCGGAAAAAGCTGTATTGGCCAATTCATCTAAGCTTGGTACAAATCATGTTTCTAGATACCGTTGCCCTTTCTCGTCTACAGTTTGCCCTCACGGCCATTTTTCACATGTTGTGGCCGGTTTTAACAACGGGGATGGCCATTTATCTCGTTGTTGTTGAGGGACTTTGGCTGAAAACCCGCAACCTAGATTACTACCGTCACGCCCGTTTCTGGTCAAAACTCTATGTGTTGAACTTCGGTATTGGCGTGGCCTCAGGCTTGCCAATGGCCTTTCAGTTTGGCATGAACTGGGCGCCCTTCTCCGAAGCAGTGGGAGATTTTTTCGGCACCATCCTGGGGTTTGAAGGCACGATGGCCTTTATGCTGGAGGCCAGCTTTCTGGGGATCATGCTGTTCGGCTGGGATCGGGTGCCGCCAGTGATTCACTGGATCTCGACGATCCTGGTGGCTTTTGGCGCCAACCTCTCCACCTTTTGGATCCTGACGGCCAACTCTTGGCTGCAGACGCCGGCAGGTGGCGTGTTCGTCGATGGGAAATTTGTGGTGCGGGACTACCTGCAAGCTATTGTCAACCCCTTCATGGTCAACAGCTTTCTGCACATGTTTTTTGCCACCTTGGAAACCTCTTTGTTTGTTATCGGTGGCATCAGTGCTTGGTACATTCTCAATCGGCGGCACAGCGAGTTTTTCTCCCGCTCCCTCAAAGTGGTCCTGGCGATGGCCCTGGTGGTTGCCCCCCTGCAGGTGTATATCGGCCATTTGAGCGCAGAGCAAGTGTATCGCTATCAGCCGGCCAAACTGGCAGCTATGGAGGCCCAGTGGGAGACGATCCCCGCCGGCGAGCGGGCAGACTGGAGCCTGTTGGCTGTGCCCAACGACCGCGAAGAGCGCAACGAGTGGGAGGTGAAGATCCCTGGCGCGCTGGGCTATCTGCTGGAGTTCAAACCCAGGCTGGATCGACCCATTCAAGGGCTCAAAAGCTGGGATCCCCAAAATCGTCCCCACATGGTCGGCCTGATCTACTACTCCTTCAGAACGATGGTGGCCATTGGTCTTTTTCTGGCCGGGCTTGTCGGAGTTACCCTTGTCCAATGGCTGAGGGGCAAGCTCTCAGTGGAGGCCCTTTCTCAGCAGAAATGGCTGATGAGAGCTTGGATCTTCGCAGCACCCCTGGGATACATCGCCGTTGAAACTGGTTGGATCGTCCGCTGTGTGGGTCGGCAGCCCTGGATTGTGTATGGACAACTGCGCACGGTGGAATCGGTTTCACCGCTGCCGGCAGGAGAAGTGTTGTTCTCCTTGATCGGCTTGACCATCTTGTACACCGTGTTTTTCGTGGCCGCCCTTTACTTTGGCAGCCGCATCATCCGCGAAGGGCCAAACCTGGAGTTGCCCGCTCCTGCCCCAGCAACGCAGCCGGTGATCGTGGTCGAGCCTGCCCGCCACGAGCCAGATCGCCGTCCTGCAGAAGCTCGGTAGCAGCAGTTTGGTAGCCATCTAACTGGTGACTCCAAGTAGCAACAGGGCAACGTAGCAGGCCCATTCCCCACAGCAGTGAAACCCTTCGCTACGTCAACTCCCAACTTCCCTTCCCTAGAGGGAGAGGGACTGGGGATCGCCATCGGGAACTGTCTCGCACTGGTCAGAAATACTCAAAGCAGAGGGAACAGCGATGGAATCTTTTGAGCCTTTACAGCGGTTTCTGCCCCAGGTTTGGTTTTTTATCCTGGGCCTATTCCTATTTCTCTACGTTCTGCTGGACGGGTTTGATCTGGGAGTTGGTATCCTCTCCCTGACGGCCTCCAGCGAGACGCGGCGCAGCATTCTCATGACCAGCTTGGGCAATGTTTGGGATGCCAACGAGACGTGGCTGGTGTTGATGGGGGGATCCCTATTTGGATCTTTTCCTCTCGCCTACGCCACCATTCTCAATGCCCTCTACATACCCTTGGTGATCATGGTGGTGGGCCTGATCTTGCGGGCCGTTTCCTTCGAGTTTCGGGAAAACGCCGACAACAAGTTGGTGTGGAACCTGGCCTTTGGAGTGGGCAGCTTTTTGGCAGCCTTGGGCCAGGGATTTGCCTTGGGCAGCGTCTTCGAAGGGATCCAAGTGGACGAAGCCGGCCACTTTGCCGGCAGCCCCTGGGATTGGCTGACCTGGCGCACGCTGTTGGTGGCTCTTACTTTGATCCAGGGCTATGTGTTAATCGGCTCAGCCTACCTAATCGTTAAGACCACCGGCGAGCTTCAGGAAACCTACTACAAGACGGCAACCATCGCCACCTGGACAACTTTACTGGGGGCAGTGTTTATCACCATCAGCACTCCTATCATGTCCGAGCAGGCGCGTGCTCAGCTTTTCTCGCCCCCTCTTTTCTACATCTTTGCTGCCATCCCAGTTCTGGGACTTTTGTTGGTGGCGTTGTTGCTGCGCAGCCTGCGCCGGCGGGAAGAAAATAGCGTTTTGGTTTACACTTTTTTGATCTTTGCGCTTTCTTTTATCGGCTTGGGGTTCATGGTCTTCCCCAACATCATCCCCCCCAGCGTCACCATCTACGAAGCGGCGGCCTCCCCCAGCTCCCTGGTGTTTATGCTCACCTTTATTGGCTTTCTGATCCCGGTTATCTTGTCCTACAACATCTACAACTACGTGGTGTTCCGGGGCAAGATCGTGGTGCAGGAAGTGGCGGCGGAAGAGGCCAAAGTTCCAGAGGCAGTTTAAGCTGGCCTGAGGATGCAGCAATAACCCCGCCCGGTGATGGGCGGGGCAATTTTTTAGGTGCAATCGAACGTCTACAGAGAAAGGCTGATACATTTACGCTGAACACTGCT
>NZ_JANSHS010000096.1:0-15314 GCF_047461695.1 Synechococcus sp. R6-7 | reverse complement strand
TGCCGTCTTTATCGGGAAGAAATCCCAAAAACTGGCCCTCCGACTCAAACGGGATTCCTTGCTTAGGGAACTTGCTCATCTTGACCCCCAGCCTCCGTGTTGAGCTGCCAACAAACCTCTAGGCCATCCAATAACTCCTGTCGCCGCGCTGTGTGCTGACGGATCACACTGCGCACCTGTAGAACAGCCAATGGAGTACTCACCTCCACCCGCAGACGACCATCTCCTGTACAAATCGCCGGGATCCCCAATTCCACTAACCGCCGACCGATGCGCCAGCGCTCGCCCAGAGGAATATCCAAAAGATAACCGCGCTCAGAGTCCAGAAAGGCGGGGTTCATGGCCGGGATCAGCACCTCAGAGTAAAGAATAGTGAAGAGATGAAACAAATTCTCAATAGCCTTTCAAAAAAAAGCCAGAGGCCGGAAGCTAGGCAGGCTCAAGCCCACCTGTGGACCTTCTGGCTAGGCTCTGCCGTTCATCAAGCCGAACACCAGGCTGTCGTTGGCCAGGAAGTGATGGAGATGGAAAGCGCGATCCTCTGTCTTCAACAGGATTTGCTCGTAGAGGTAGCGGGTGGCCCGATCCCCAAGGCTCTCCGCCTGGGCTGCCTGCCGCCGCAGCAGATCGATGATGGCCTGCTCTGCCGCCAGGTCGTTCATTAACATTTGCCGCGCCCCAAAAGCTCCATCCGGCTCAGGGGTAAAGCAGCAAAGCTGGGCCAAGGTGGCAAAGCTGGCTACCGGCACACCTCCCAGCCCTTCTAGGCGTTCTCCCAGGTCGTGGACATGCTCCCTCGCCTGCTCGTAATGATCTTTGAAAAGCTGGTGCAGCGGATAAAACTCGGTGCCCTCCACCACGAAGTGATGCTTCTGGTACTGCAAGTACAGCCCCTGGAAGCTGGCCAGCAGGGCGTTCATCCCCTCGCAAACCGGCTGGGTTATCTCAGTGCCAAGCAAGACAGGATTGTCGCGCACGCTGTTGAAAGACTGGCGCAGGGTTGAAGTTTCGGACATAAAATTCTCCAGCACAAGTTAAGAGGAGCTGCGAATCCTAAACTGCCCGCCATAGCGGGCCTGGGATCCTTGGGTGTTTATCTCCAAATCTAGCATAGTGCAGAAAATGGCTCTTGTGAATAACTCTCAATAAGCCCGTTGTTGCAGATCCCTTTGGAGTGGGATCAGGGCGCAGACAGATTGGCTCTTGGCTAGGTCAGTCTCCGGTATCGGAAGAAACTTGGCAGTAGGATCCGCCCTGAACTACCTTTGTGGGGCTATCGGCCTTAGGGGAAGAAGCAAGAAGCATGTCTCAGAAAAGCCCATCCTTCTTAGAGAAACTGACTGACCTAACCCGCCAAATTGTTGACCGTGCCCGAGGCATCCCAGAAGCTTCTGAATCTCTCGAGAAGCCAGAAGCCTTTAAGTCTTTCTGGAATTCGGTGTCTCAGATACTACAGAAGGACCTCCTAGAGGCGCAGACAGAGTTGGGCCACTGCAACATCCTGGTCATTGGCAAAAGCGGGGTGGGCAAGAGCACCTTGGTCAATGCAGTGTTTAGAGATGAGCTGGCCCGTACCGGTGTTGGCAGCCCCGTCACCCGCCACATTCGTCAGTATTCCAAGCCAGGTTGCCCAATCACCATCTACGATACACCTGGCATGGAACTAGACGGTGAACAGAATCAGCAAGTTCGCCTGGAGGTTTCCCAGCTTATCGAGGAGCTGCGCTTTAAGGATCCTGAACATCACATCCATGTTGTTTGGTACTGCCTCCACCACGAACTGAAGCGGTTGGAGGAAGTTGAACGCAAATGGCTAAAGGAGTTGGAACTCAAAGACGTTCCCGTCATCTTGGTCTTAACCCAATGCTTGGAATATCCCAATCCTGAAGAGAGCGAGTTTTTCCGGTATTTGCAGCATCAAAATTTGCCTGTCCGCTACATTGTTCCCGTTTTGGCCCGCAACAAGGCGATTAACCGGCAAATTACCATTCCTGCCCACGGGCTGGAGCACCTAATTGGCTGCACGCTAGAGCTTTTGCCGGAAGTGGCTCGCCTTGCCTTTATCCGCCAGCAATTGCTGCGGGTGGATCTCAAAGCCGAGGCTGCCTTTAAGTACGTATCAGGCTATGTGGCCAGTGCAGCGTTTATCGGGGCAGTGCCCCTTCCCTTTGCAGATGCCCCTCTGTTGGTTACAGCCCAAGCAGGCATGATTGCCAATATCAGCTTTATTTTTGGCTTCGAGGCTTCCCCTTCTTTTTACTACTCTTTGATAGCCGCTTTGGCAGGCACTACAATTACAACAGCAATCGGGCGAACGATTGTGTCCAACTTGCTGAAGATGATTCCCGGCCCGGGGATTGTAGGCAGCGCTATCCAATCCACTACGGCAGCCACCCTCACTCTCTCTCTGGGCCTGGCCTATATCGAGCTGATGAAGGCCATCGCCCGCGCCAAAATCCAAGGGATCCAGCTATCTCCAGAAGAGATGAAAGATATCTTTATACGCGAGTACCAAAGTTATGTTGCCTCGGGATCCAAAACTCTGAAAGATGACTTTTCATCCTAGCTTTTGCGTAGGTACTGAATCTAGGGCAGGGGAAGGTCGTGGGGTCTCAAACCCAAAGGTGCCATCGACCAGGTAGAGGGGGCGGCCTTTCACTTCTTCAAAAACGCGGCCTAAATATTCGCCAATCACGCCCAAGCTGATCAGCTGGATCCCGCCCAAAAACAAGATCATCACCGCTAAAGAGGCATAGCCAGGTACATCGGAGCCAAAGAGCAAGGTGCGGATGATGAGAAAAAGGCCATACAAAAAGGCTGGAACCGAGATCGCCAACCCTATGTAGCTCCACACCCGCAACGGCCAAGAGCTAAAAGAGGTGATGCCTTCTATGGCTAGGTTCCACAGCCGCCAGTAGTTCCACTGGGTTTTGCCGCGAAAGCGGGGGGCGCGATCGTAAAAAATGGCCGTTTGCCGGTAGCCCACCCAGGCAAAGATCCCTTTCATAAAGCGGGTGCGCTCTCGCAGCTGTTTAACTGCCTCCACCACCTGCCGATCCAGCAGTCGAAAATCCCCCGTATTGCGCGGGATCCGCACCTGGCTGAGTTGATCAATCAACCAATAGAAGCCGTTGGCTGTAAAGCGTTTTAGCCAGCTCTCCCCGCGGCGGCTGCGGCGCACCGCATAAACCACCTGATAGCCCTGCCGCCACTGCTGCAGCATCTCCGGGATCAGCTCCGGCGGATCTTGCAAGTCGGCATCGATGGGAACAACAGCTCGACCAGAGGCGTGATCGAGGCCGGCAGTAAGGGCGATCTCCTTGCCATAGCAACGGGAAAGGTTCACCACTTTGATACGGGGATCCCGACGATGGAAGGCAATGAGCTTTTCCAGCGTGTTGTCTTGGCTGCCATCGTTGACGCAGATAATCTCGTAGGGGATCCCCAGCGGCTCCAAGGTAAGTTGCAGGCGTTCGAACAGGTGTTCCAGGTTGTCCGCCTCATTTTTGCAGGGGACAACAACCGATAATTCAACCAACTCAACCGGGGGCTCAGACAACATCGAGAGGTGTCAGAATCGGGATCCCGTAGTTGGCCATCATTGTGCCATCAGGGGGTGGCCGACATCTCCGCCACAATCGAGCGCAGCTCGTCTTCCGAGATGCGGTAGACCTCGTTGCAGAATTGGCAAACCGCTTCTGCCCCCTTGTCGGTGTGGATCATATCGAGCAACTCGTCCCGCCCCAGCATGCGCAGGGCCCCCTTCACTCGGTCGGAATTGCACTTGCAGTAGAAGCGGATGGTGCGCATTTCCGGCGCAATTTTCAGATCCAAGTCGCCCAGGCAAAGTTGCAACAGCTCCCGCAAGCCGCCGCCACCAGCCAACATCGGGCTAAATTCTTCCACTTTGGCCAAACGGGCTTCCATCTCTGGGATCAGACTGGCCGGCGCCCCTGGCATCAGCTGCAACAACACTCCGCCGGCGGCGCGTACCCGCTGTGAGTCGAGATTTACTCCCAGAAGGACTGCCGAGGGAATCTGCTCTGAGGAGGAGAGGTAGTAGGTGATGTCGTCTCCCACCTCTCCCGAAACCAGCTCCACCGCGCTGGTGTAAGGCTGGCCATACCCCAGATCCCGCAGCACATGGAGGTAGCCATAGCGCCCAACAGCTTGGCCCACATCCAACTTGCTCTCGGCAGTGAGAGGAAGCTCAATGGCGGGGTTGCTCACATACCCGCGTACCGTGCCATCCAAGCCGGCATCCACCCAGATGTTGCCCAAGGGGCCATTCCCTTTCAGTTGCAGGTTAATCCGCGCCTGGCGTCGCTTCAAGTTGGCCGCCAGCAACAGGGCTGCGCTCATGGCCCGCCCCAAGGCCACTGTCGCCACATAGGAGAGCTTGTGCCGCTCCCTTGCCTCTTGTACCGCCTGGGTGGCCACCAAGCCCACCACTCGGATTTTGCCTTCTGCCGCCGTGGCCCGGATGAGGTGATCCGGCAGAGATGAGGGCGTACCCTCAGAAATACCTTTCGCTCGCTTCAATCGTTCTGACCCAGAGGCATCCGTCATCGCAACCTCAACGCATGTCTTAAACCAAGCCTGCAGGGATCCCCTGGCGACTCAGCCTTCATTCTAAGTGAGTCTAAGTGAGATTGTAGCCCCTCTCTTGCCGGACTTTGGGGAGGGAACTGCCCTGTCGGGGCGGGAATGGGACTGTCCCTTTTCTGGGAGAGATTTTAAGAAGTGTGAAGATCTGAGATGGCAGACGGCAAGCATATCGGAAAATAACTTGCGGGTATGCTCGTCATACTCTTTAAAAAATCGACTTGAGGATGGATATCCATGAGTGTTGTTACGAAATCGATTGTGAACGCGGACGCGGAGGCCCGCTACCTCAGCCCGGGGGAACTGGATCGGATCAAGTCCTTTGTTGCCTCGGGTGAGAAGCGGTTGCGCATTGCTCAAGTCTTAACCGAGTCTCGTGAGCGCATCGTCAAACAAGCTGCCGACCAGCTCTTCCAGAAGCGCCCTGACATTGTCTCTCCGGGGGGCAATGCCTACGGGGAAGAGATGACGGCGACTTGCCTGCGGGATATGGACTACTACCTGCGCCTGATCACCTATGGTGTCATTGCCGGCGATGTCACCCCAATCGAAGAGATCGGCCTGGTGGGTGTTCGCGAGATGTACAACTCTTTGGGCACACCCATTCCGGCGGTGGCCGAGAGCATTCGTCAAATGAAGCAGGTGGCCATGGGTCTGCTCTCTCCTGACGATGCGGCTGAAGCCGGCTACTACTTCGACTTTGTGGTGGGGGCAATGAGCTAATCCCTCATTGTTTTTGCCGCACAACCCTTTGCTGTTCGTCGATTTGGATTTAGGAAGCTCATCATGCAAGACGCAATTACTGCTGTAATCAACAGCTACGATGTTCAAGGCAAGTATCTGGACAGCTCGGCCATGGAGAAGTTGAAAGCCTTCTTCGCCACAGGCGAGCTGCGGGTGCGGGCGGCTGCCACCATCGCGGCCAATGCCTCCACCATCGTCAAGGATGCTGCTGCCAAGGCGTTGCTGTACTCTGATCTCACCCGTCCTGGCGGCAACATGTACACCACCCGTCGCTATGCTGCCTGCATCCGCGACATGGACTACTACCTGCGCTATGCCACCTACGCCATGCTGGCCGGGGATCCCTCCATTCTGGACGAGCGGGTGCTGAACGGGCTCAAGGAGACCTACAATTCCCTGGGAGTGCCCATTGGGGCAACCATCCAGGCCATCCAAGCCATGAAAGAGGTAACTGCCGCTCTGGTGGGTGCTGAGGCCGGCAAGGAAATGGGGGTGTACTTCGATTACATCTGCTCTGGCCTGAGCTAACTCCCGGCGTCATTGCCTCAGGGGAGGTGCATTCTTCAACGAGCACGGCGGGCGATTTGCCACAGGGATCTGGTGTGCTAGCTGAAGTACGCGAGCTTTCTGGGGTGAGTCGCCTGTTTTGCTGGTCAAGATAGCCCATTTTGTTGTTGAGCGGGGATCCCATATCATGCGCATGTTCAAGATCACGGCCTGTGTGCCCAGCCAAACCCGAATTCGCACCCAGCGGGAGCTGCAAAATACCTACTTCACCAAGCTGGTGCCCTATGAGAACTGGTTTCGGGAACAGCAGCGCATCCAGAAATCGGGTGGCCGCATCCTGAAGGTGGAGCTGGCCACGGGTAAGCCTGGGATGGACGTAGGACTGCTGTAGTTCCCCTATTCGTTCGTTGCTTTCCCTCGGATACTGAGAAATAGCCCTCTGCAGATCCGGTATGCCCACCTCTGGAAGCTCTGTTCTTGGGGTTGGGGTAGCGGATCTGGCCGTTTTGTAGGGGTGGGGGTAGATGTTGCCTGATGTGCCGACCCGGTTGGAGCCAATCATCGCTGCCCACAACCTGAGCAAGGTTTACCCGGTGGCCGTCAAGGATCCCGGAGTGGTTGGCACCCTGCGCCACTTTTTTCGCCGCACCTATCGCCACATCCCGGCAGTGCAGTCCGTGAGCTTTCAAGTTCAGCCGGGGGAGATGGTGGGATTTTTGGGGCCCAACGGGGCGGGCAAGACCACTACCCTCAAGATGTTGACTGGTTTGATCTATCCATCCGGCGGCACGGTGCAAGTGGTGGGTCATGTGCCTTACCGCCGGGAGCCGGCGTTTTTGCGGCAGATCACCCTGGTGATGGGGCAGAAGCAGCAGCTCATTTGGGATCTGCCGGCAATGGACTCTTTGCGCATCAACGCTGCCGTTTACGAGATCCCTGAGAAGGAGTTTCGGGAGCGGGTGGGGGAGCTGGCGGAGCTGCTCGACCTAGAAAGCAAGCTGAAGCAACCAGTGCGCAAGCTCTCGCTGGGGGAGCGGATGAAGGCGGAGCTGTTGGCGGCTCTGTTGCACCGCCCGCAGATCTTGTTTTTGGACGAGCCCACCTTGGGGTTGGATGTCAACGCCCAGGCCGGCGTGCGGCAATTTCTGCGGGATTACAACCGCCGCTATGGAGCAACGGTGCTGTTGACCAGCCATTACATGGCCGATATTACTGCGCTGTGCCAACGGGTGCTGGTCATCAACGCGGGGCAGCTCATGTACGATGGCGACCTCGAGGCATTGCTGGAGCGCTTTGCCCCCTACCGAGAGGTGAGGTTGAAATTGGCTCGCCCTTGCCCTGTGGCTCAACTGCAGCTCTATGGAGAGGTGCGCACGGACGGGGATCCGGGCAGCTGTGAGGCGCGGCTGTGGGTGCAGCGGGAGCAGCTCACCCAAACGGTGGCCAAGCTCTTGGCAGAGCTGGATGTGCTGGATCTAACGGTAACCGACCCGCCCATCGAGGAAGTGATCGGGCGGGTGTTTGCGGATGGGATCCCTTCGGCCAGCCCATAGGGTCATTTGCAACAGGGTTAGGTTGAGCGTGGGCTCCCTTCTTCCCCAAGAGGAGAGGGGCTGGGGGTGAGGGTCAGCAGCGAAGGATCCCAGCTTTGTTGGAAACGACTGGGATTCCCTAACCCTTCCCTCAGATCTTCTGGGCAGCAGCCTCGCGCTGGTCAGCCGTCGAGCGTGCCGCGTGCAGCGCAGAGTAGAGCTTGTTGAGGGCATTCATGTAGGCTTGGGCCGAAGCGACGATGATGTCGGTGTTGGCGGCATGGCCGGAAAAGATGCGGTCTTCGTGGCGCAGGCGGATGGTGACTTCCCCAATGGCGTCGATGCCGGCAGTAACCGATTGGACAGAAAACTCGATTAACTTGTTGGGGATATTGACAATGCGGTTGATGGCCTTGTACACCGCATCCACCGGGCCTGTGCCCACGGCAGCGTCCACCCGCTCTTCCCCTTCCGGGGTTACCAGGCGCACCGTGGCAGTGGGAGCCTCTCGATTGCCACACACCACTTGCACATGCTCCAGGCGGTAGAGTTCGGGCACCGGGCGAGTTTCGTCGTTAACAATCGCTTCCAGATCCAGGTCGGAGATTTCTTTTTTCTTGTCAGCCAGCTCTTTGAAGCGCAAGAAGGCCTTGTTCAGATCCTGCTCCGACAGCTCGAACCCCAGTTCTTTGAGGCGGGTGCGAAAGGCGTTGCGGCCCGAGTGCTTGCCCAACACCAAGGTGCTCGATTGCAGGCCGATGGTCTGGGCATCCATGATCTCATAGGTCTGGCGGTTCTTCAACATGCCGTCCTGGTGGATGCCGGATTCGTGGGCAAAGGCGTTGGAGCCGACGATAGCCTTGTTGGGCTGCACCAACATGCCGGTGAGGTTGGAGACGAGGCGCGAGGTGCGATAGATCTCCTGAGTTTTGATGTGGGTGAGGGGCTTCTCGGAGTCCACCGGCAGGCCGAAGTAGGGGTTGAAGTAGCTGCGCCGCACATGCAGGGCCATCACCAACTCTTCCAGGGCTGTGTTGCCGGCCCGCTCACCAATGCCGTTGACCGTCACTTCCACCTGACGGGCGCCCTGCTTAATCGCTTCCAAGAAGTTGGCCACCGAGACGCCCAGATCGTCGTGGCCGTGCACAGAAAGGATCGCTTGCTTGATGTTGGGCACGTTCTCGCGGATGCCCTTGATCAGTTGGCCGAACTCCTCCGGCATGACGTAGCCGACGGTATCGGGGATGTTGATGGTTGTAGCCCCCGCCCGAATGGCCGCCTCGATGACCTGGTATAGGAACTCTGGGTCAGAGCGGGTGGCATCCATCATGGAAAACTCCACATCCTCCACGAAGGACTTGGCGTAGGCCACCATCTCTTCGGCAATTTGCAGCACCTCAGCGCGGGTTTTGCGCAACTGATACTTCAGGTGAATGTCGGAGGTGGAGATGAAGGTGTGGATGCGGGGCTTGGCAGCGGGCTTTAGGGCTGCAGCGGCTGCCTCAATGTCCGGCTTGAGGGCGCGGGCCAGGCTGCAAATCACAGGGCCATCGGGGGTTCCCACCTGCTCGGCCACCTTCTGCACGGCCTCAAAGTCACCAGGGCTGGCATAGGCAAATCCCGCTTCGATGATATCGACGCCCAGCCGGGCCAACTGCCGGGCAATGGCCAGCTTCTCTTCGGTGTTGAGGGTGGCGCCGGGGCACTGCTCCCCGTCTCGCAGGGTGGTGTCGAAAATGAGTACATGATCCAAAGCTTGGCCATCAAACGCAGCGACCGCGGCAGCATCCATAACGGTTACTGAGATAACGAAACATTGCCTTACTATTTTGACATTAACTGGCAGGGGTTCTAACCTGGCTCGGGGGAGATTGGGGTGGGCTCTGTTAAATTGCCATTTGGCTTGTTTTCCCTGCGTTCCTCGGCGGCAGAAGGAGATGGAGAAAGGTGGATCCCGAAGGCGCAGGCGAGCAGTTGTTCATACTCTTTCTCATCCCTGAGAGGGCGTTCCCAGCGGCCTTCTGGGGTGGTCTCGATCCACTTAAAAGAGCCATTGGCGCGGGCGGCGAGGGTGACCCGTCCGGTCGGAGTGGCCAGGGTGCAAAGGCGCAGCCGGGTAAACATCGATTCTGGCGAAGTTTGGTGAAAGTGGCACATGGGCTCGAACTCCTGCAGGGAGCGTGGGATCCGATCCAGAAGAAATAGAGTTTTCCAGGTGCGATCCGGCTGTTCCTGCTGAACGAGCCAATACCGACGAGCGGTGGGATCCCCTGGCCAAGGGGTGAGGCGGTAGCGTCCTTCAGCCTGGGCTTGAATCCCGGGATCCCCCAGCCGCAACGGCTCGCGAAAGGCCTCCCCATACCCCACATCTGCCAGCCAGGCTTCATCGCCGATGTTCACCTGCACAGCCAAGTGGTCGCACTCAGGTCCAAAGCGGACATCGGACTCCGTCGGAGTAGCGCGAACGGCGCGGCTCACCTGTCCTGAGAGTAGGTGTACCGAAAACCCCATTCCCTGCAAGGCAGCGGCCAGCAGGCTGTTCAGCTCAAAGCAAAAGCCGCCCCGCCGCTCTCGGACGATTTTTTGGAACAAGAAATCCCGCTCCAGGCAAATGGCGCGACCCCGATGAATGTCCAGATTTTCAAACGGCACCCTCAGCAGGTGGGCTAGGTGGATCTGGCGGAGGGTTTGCAGGGTGGGCTGGGTGGGGCCAACGTAGCCGATCCGATCCAAGTAGGCCCTGATTTGGGAGGGGGTCAGTGGCTCTAGCATCAGCACAGAAGCCGGTTGGCTGCAAACTGCAAAGCAAGCTTTTGACCTACCCTAGCCTTGCCACGAATCCCCGGCCAGAGCTAAAAGAACAGTTCACTGGAATCTGAAAGACGGCATCTTTTCCCCGGAGCCGATTTTTCTGTGGCTGTAGGGATCCCTGATGAGTAGGAGATGGGCAGAGGATTCTGGTGGACGGCCAGGCCCAAGCTTGCCCAAGATGGTTTACAAGACCGTCCAAAGCAGGTGGGAGCGCTACCGATGGCTGCTGCCCAAAATTTGCCCTCCGATGAGCTTTTTCCCATCACGCTGAAGCTCTTTGCCGTCTATCAAGAAGTAATCGGACAAACCGAGATGCGCCTGCAGGTGAGCCCTGGTACCACCGTCGGGCAGCTGTGCGATCAACTGATCCAGCGCTACCCCAGCTTGGCTCCTTGGCGCTCCCAAACGCGCTTCGGTCTCAACCTCAATTTTGTAGCTGCCGACACTCCCCTATCGGCGGGAGACGAAGTCGTTCTGATCCCTCCGGTCAGCGGGGGCTGAAAAGGCACAGAAGGAGAATGCTACGATAGCGGCAAGAAAAAAAGAAGGCGAAGCGTTACATGGCAGAATACACTCGGTCGATTTCCTTTTATGGGCGGGAAATTGACATCAATATTGGGCTGATGGCCCCCCAGGCGGGGTGCGGGGTTTGGCTGACTTCGGGCGAAACCTCGATTCTGGTTACTGCTACACGGCAGCCAGGCCGGCCTGGCGTTGATTTTATGCCCCTGTTGGTGGATTACGAAGAGCGCCTCTACGCAGCGGGGCGGATCCCGGGGGGATATCTGCGGCGGGAAGGTCGGCCACCGGAACGGGCCACTTTGATCTCTCGCTTAATAGACCGACCCATTCGTCCGTTGTTCCCGGAATGGCTGCGGGACGATGTGCAGGTGGTGGCCACCACCCTCTCTGTAGATGATACGGTGCCGCCCGATGTGTTGTGTATTTTGGGAGCCTCGTTAGCCATTCACGGCGCTCGCATCCCCTTCAATGGCCCCGTGGCGGCGGTGCGGGTGGGCTTGGTCAAGGATGAATTTATCCTCAACCCCACCTATGCCGAAATTGAGGCGGGCGATCTGGATCTGGTGGTGGCCGGCTGTGCCGATGGCGTGATCATGGTGGAAGCCGGGGCCAACCAACTGCCGGAAAAGGATGTGGTGGAGGCCATCGAGTTTGGTTTTGAGGCCATCCAGGAGCTGCTCAAAGCCCAACAGCAAGTCCTGGCGGATCTCAACATCACCCCGGTAGAGCTGCCCCCTCCCCCCAAAAACGAGGAGCTGATTGCCTTTGTAGAAGAGCAGGCTCAGGAGGGCATTCGCTCCATTCTCAGGCAGTTTTTGGACAAGACCAGCCGGGAACAACAACTGGAGGAGCTCAAGGCCAAGCTGGAGGCCCAAATCCAGGAACGGCCAGAGGGGGATCCCTTGCGGCTCTATCTTCTGGAAAATCCCAAGGAGTTGGACAACCAGTTCAAGGCTCTGCTCAAGAAGCTGATGCGCCAGCAAATCCTGCAAGAGGGGGTGCGGGTGGATGGGCGCAAGCTGGACGAGGTGCGACCGGTCTCTTGCCGGGTGGGTTTGATCCCAAGGGTGCACGGCAGTGCCCTGTTCAATCGCGGCCTCACCCAAGTCCTTTCCATTACCACCCTCGGCACCCCCGGCGATGCCCAGGAGCTGGACGACTTGCACCCGGTGGATGAGAAGCGCTACATGCACCACTACAATTTTCCGGGCTTTTCGGTGGGAGAAACGCGGCCTTCACGCTCCCCGGGGCGGCGGGAGATTGGTCATGGGGCGCTGGCGGAGCGGGCCTTGGTGCCGGTGCTGCCCAAGGAAGAGGAGTTTCCCTATGTGGTGAGGGTGGTCTCGGAAGTGCTCTCCTCCAACGGCTCCACCTCGATGGGATCCGTCTGTGGCTCCACTCTTTCCCTAATGGATGCTGGGGTGCCGATCAAAGCGCCGGTCAGCGGGGTGGCCATGGGTCTTATCAAGGAGGGGGACGAGGTGCGCATCCTCACCGACATCCAGGGGATCGAGGACTTTCTGGGCGACATGGACTTCAAGGTGGCCGGTACGCGGGCGGGGATCACCGCTCTGCAAATGGACATGAAAATCACCGGCATCACCGTTGACGTGGTGGAACAGGCCATCCGGCAAGCCAAGGCCGGACGCGAGTTCATCCTCGACAAGATGCTGGAGACGATTGCTGCGCCTCGACCCCAGTTGGCCAAAACGGCTCCCCGTCTGCTCACGTTCAAGGTGGATCCGGAGGACATCGGCAAGATCATCGGCCCCGGTGGCAAGACCGTGCGCGGCATCACCGAAGCGACAGGGGCCAAGGTGGACATCAGCGACGACGGCACAATCACCGTGTCTTCCTCGGTGGGCGGCCAGGCGGAGGCGGCGCGGGCGATGATCGAAAATCTGGTGCGGCGGGTGGAAGAGGGGCAGGTGTATTTGGGCAAGGTGACCCGCATCATCCCCATCGGCGCTTTTGTGGAGTTTTTGCCCGGCAAAGAAGGCATGATCCACATTTCGCAACTGGCGGAGTACCGCGTCGGCAGGGTGGAAGATGAGGTGGCTGTGGAGGATGAGGTGGTGGTCAAGGTGCGCAGCATCGATCACAAAGGCCGCATCAACCTCACTCGCCTCGGCATTAGCCCTGAGGAAGCAGCGCGGGTGCGCAACCATCACCACTGAGGCTGCGGTTCTCCCCCAGCAACGGGGGCCTCGGCAGCTGCCAGAATGGCAACTAGCTCCGCGTCTGCAGTGCCGTTCGCGTCGGGGTTGCGGAGCACTTTGCAGTATGCCGGATTCTATCCCCCACTTGCTCGCTGGCCAAAGCCCTACTTCTCCGGCTCGACCATCCCCCTCCCGGCGACGGCTGGGCTGGGCCTTGGCTTGGGGCTTGGGTTGGGCTGCTCTGCTCAACCTTTCCGCTCAGCACCCTTTGTTGGTGCGGATGGAGAGCGACGCCCAGGAGTGGCTGTACGCTTGGCGTGGCCCTCAGCAGCCTTCTCCCGAGGTGGTGATCGTCGGCATTGATGGTCGTATAGGACTCGATCGCGACAGCGGTGCGGAGCACGTTCCCGCTAACGGGAACAGCGGACAGGGGGAAAGCAATGGCCGCACCAGTGGTGCAGAGCACCTTGGCCAAAAGGTTGACTTTCTTCTGGAACGGGCCAACTACGCCGGCCTGACGTTGCGTCTATTGGAAGAAGCCAAGGCCAGGGTGGTGGTGCTAAACCTGCCCAGCAGCTTTGTGGTACCTCAAAACCTGGGCAACGAGAACTTAGATGCCCCTCTGCGTCAGGTGGTACAGCGCTACCCAGATCGCTTGGTCTTGGCCACCCGCAGCAGCGAGAGCTTTGGCCGCTCCGAGATTAACATCTACAACCATTTTCTGCCCTTTTCTTCCCTGCGGCTGGAGTACTTGGTGCCGCCAGAACATGTGCAGGGGGTGGTGCAACATCGGGTAGACAGTGCCGGGATCCTGCGCCAGGCCCAGTTGCGGGGGCTCTACCTGCGCCGCGACAGCCAAGAGGAGCAGATGTTCGCCTCGGTCGAGGCTCTGGCTTTTGCCAAATACGACCCGGAGCGGGCCAGCCGCTGGTTTCGAGAACGGGGTTTGCAGCCGATTCAATTCAACCCTCTCGGCTCCCAGCACGGGATCCCCATCATCCCCATCGAACGGGTTTGCCCTCCAGCTGTTCTCCAGGCAGGATCCGGGTCTGTTGCCCCGATGATCAACCCCAGCCAAGCCTGCCGCGGCCAAGAAGGGATCCCTCCCCTTGACCCCGAAGTTGCCGACCAACTGCGGGACAAAATTGTCCTGGTGGGCTTTGTGGGCGGCTATCCAGAGACCTTCCCGGTGCGGACTGCGGATGGATCCCAGATTGCGGCGGTGGAGCTGCAGGCGCAAGTCCTCTCCAGCCTGCTCACCGGGGAGGTCTACCAATCCGTGCCGGGGGGGGTGGCGGTTGCGGTGGTCTTGCTGCTGGGAGTGGGAACGGGACTGCTTTTGGTGCTTTATCGTCCCCCCCTACGTTCGCGTCAGCGGTGCGGAGCACTTTTGAGCCCTTGGGGCTGGAAGCAACAGCAGTTTCTCCTGCGGCCTGTGGTGGGGCTTGCCGTTTACGAAGGGTGGGCTGTGGCCCAGTTTCTACTGGGGCGTTGGGTTTGGCCTCTCGTCTTGCCGGCCCTGGCCAGTGGGCTAACGGGGGTGAGCCTGCTGCTCACTTTGGTCATTGTGGAGAATCAAGAACGGCTCTTGGCCCAGCAACAGGAACTGGAGCGCCTGCGCCGAGCCGAACAGGAGGCCGCCATTGACCAGGCTCGCAAGCTGCTCTACCGAGTAGCCACCGACATTCACGATCGCGAGCTGCAGGAGCTGAAGGTGGTGATGGACAACTTGGAGAGCTTGCAATGGCAGCAGCAGCAAGGCAGGTCGCCCGACCCCGCCGTCTACGATCACCTGCTCGAACAACTGGAGAGGATCGGACGCGGGATCCGGAATCAGCTCAACGATGTGCGCACCCTAGCCGCCAAGCTGCGCATCTCCCCCAGCTTGCGAGAGGGGTTGCATCGCGGCATCGAGATCTATCTGGATGAACTGATCCAATCGGGCAGCCTAACGCTATCTGTAGAGCGGCAACTGCAACCGCTGCAGGAGCCCAACACCGGTGAGTGGTTTGATCAGCGAGAAGACATCTTGCGCTTTTTGCGGGAGGCCATCGGCAATGTCATCGCCCATGTACAACCCCCCAAAGGCAATGCTTCCTTTGTCAAGGTGTCGCTGGCCCAAACGGAACGCCACTGCTGCCTTTCCGTGGTCAATGACGGCATCGAGTACGCTCCCGGCCTCAGCGGCGGCTACGGCAGCAAGGCCATGAACACCATCGCCCGCTATCTACCCAAGGGATCCTGGCATCGCACCCGCACCCCAGAAGGCCATACCCATGTCGAGCTGCACTGGGAGATGCCGCTCTGAAAGACCTACACAGCACTGAACAGAACAGATTTTTGCTCAGCGCTGTTGCTTTCTTCCTGCTTCAGCAACCCTTGACTAGCGGTAGGTTTTAGACCTACCACCCCGCCAGAGGAGTCTCCACAGGCG
>NZ_JANSHS010000095.1:0-15778 GCF_047461695.1 Synechococcus sp. R6-7 | reverse complement strand
GCGGGGCTCCTGCGATTTCTAGCTGACCAACTGACAGGAACCTCAGGAAATTTCCGTGAACAGATCCTTGAGGGCCGTGCGGGCGGCCAAGTGCTTGCGGGTGGACTCGAGAATTTCGGCTTCCCGGCGCAGCCGCCTTTCGGTACTGACCATTTCCAGCAGAGCTTGCTGCTCTTGGGGGGCCCCATGGAAGTGGCTAGCCACCCAGTAGGACAGTTCTATGGGGGTGGTGGGGAGCTGCTCCGGCAACTGTGCATCCCGCTCCATTAGCTTGCCCGAGAGACGCACCACATCTTGAAGGAGAGTGGTAACCTGGCGCACCCAGCTCTGCAGGTCATCGGAAGGGGTGGTCGGCTCATCCTCAATCCATTCCACCAGCCCCACCCGGAAGGGTTTTTCCCGCACGTAATCCAAGACGCGGAAGCGCTGCTGCCCCAAGGTCAAAATGTCCATGCGGTCATCCGGCAATCGCTGCACCTGCAACACCTCAGCACAACAGCCCACCCGCACCGGGGATCCCGTCTGGGGATTGAACATCAGCACCCCAAAGCGGCGATCCGTCTCCAGAATGGTGTTGATCATCATGCGGTAGCGGTACTCGAAAATGTGCAGCGGCAGAGGTCGGCCCGGAAACAGCACCACCTCCGGCAAGGGAAACAGCGGTAGCTCGCGAACATCCACGGAAGAAGAAGGCATAGGGCTTGTGCTTCTCGCTGTACTGAGTCTAGCCCATCTTTATTGGCCAATCTTTATCTCTGCTAAAGGTAGGGGATTGACAGGGAGGGGATCCCTCAAGAGAAGCGGTGGTGCCAGACTGTGATGGCAATCGCCAAGGCATCGGCGGCATCATCCGGGCGGGGCAAGCTGGGCAGGTTGAGTTCCCGGGCCACGGCAGCTTGTACAGCCTGCTTGTCGGCGCGTCCGTAGCCTGTCAAACTTTGCTTGACTTGGGCGGGCGTAAACTCCACCGGCAACAGATGATGCTGGGCCAAGGTGAGCAGGATCACGCCACGGGCTTGGGCGATGGCAATGGTATTGCCCATTTTGTAGAAAAAAAGTTTTTCCAGCCCCACCTGATGCGGGCGCAGTTGGCGCAGCAACTGGCTCAAATCCTCGTGCAGCGTTTGCAGCCGCTCCGGCATCGAGTGTTGGCTGGGGGTGCTGATCACCCCATAATCCACAGGTTTCAACCCCGCAGATCCCGCCAGAATGCAACCAAAACCCATGGTTCCCAGACCTGGATCTAGGCCGAGGATGCGCTGCTCAGGTGGGGTGTCTCCTCTGTCGGCGAGGGGCGGGGGGATCTGACAAGGGCTATGGCCTGCCGGGTGACTGCGCATGATGGGGATGATCGGTGTGCAGGTAGGTCAGGCCCGAGATCAGGGTGAGAACCACCGCCACCCAAAAGCAAGGGATCCCTCCCGGCCACCCCAAAATCAGCAAAGCAATGGCCAGGATTTGGGTTACCGTCTTGGCTTTGCCCCAGAAATTGGCACCGCGGATTTGGCTTTGGTTGACCCGCCAGCCGGCGATGGCCAGCTCCCGCCCCACCAGCAAAAACACGCCCCAAGCGGGGATCCGCCCCAGTTCCAGCAGGCCCAGCAGCGGCGCCAACACCAGCAGCTTATCCACCAGAGGATCCAAAAACTTGCCCATATCGGTTACCAAGCCATAACGGCGGGCCAAATGGCCATCCAGCCAATCGGTTGCTGCCGCCAACAGGAACGCCCAGAGGGCCAACCTCTCCCCCAGTGGGGATCGCAGGCTCAGGCCCAGCAAAACAAAAGGGATCCCTGCCAGCCGCAGCAGGGTGACGGCGGTGGGCAGGTTCACCCACTCCAGCTTGGCACGTTGGACGGCGCTGGGATTCTCCACCTTCGGATCTGGCCTCAAGGATCAGAACTATCAGAATTATCGGTAACGGCCCAGGCGCTCGGTGAGCAGGTGGTAAAACCCCTGGGCATCCACCCCAAAAGCCACCTGAACATTGGCGAGGCGACCACTGGATCCCCAGCGATCCACCACCGTCCGGCCCAGGTTCAAGGGGCTAGCCGTTTCCACCTCGACGTAGCAGGGCTTGAGCTCGAACAACTGCGGCTGTAACAGATAGGCAATCACACAAGGGTCGTGCAATGGCCCTCCCGGTAGCCCGTAGCGTTCTACGTCGACCTTACCGTAAAAGGTGAGCATATTGGCCACCGTCTGCCCAACGCGGGTGCCCAGGGCGCGGATGCGCTCAATCCGCTCCGGCGTGCTGAGGACCTGTTGGGTGACGTGCAAGCCCAGCATCACCACCTCCGGGATCCCGGCGCTGAGCACGATCTGGGCGGCGTGGGGATCGGTGAGGATGTTGAACTCGGCTGCCGGGGTAACATTCCCCTCAAAGGCGGATCCCCCCATAAACACCAGCCGCTGGATGCGCTCCACAATCCGGGGCTGCTGCACCAGGGCCACTGCCAAGTTGGTCATCGGGCCCAGCAAAGCCAAGGTAACCGGCTCAGGGGCAGCCATCAGCGTCTCGATGAGATAGGGCACTGCATGCTGGGATCCCAAAGGCATCTGGGGCTCCGGCAGATCCGCTCCGTCGATCCCGGTTTTGCCATGCACCTGCTCGGCGGTTTCCAGAGGGCGCAAGAGAGGTCGGGGGCAGCCGGCATACACCCCCATCTGCGGCTGACCGGCCAATTCACAGATCTGTCGAGCATTGCGGCTGGTTTTGTCCAAGGAGACATTGCCGGCCACCGTGGTAATGCCCAGCAATTGCAGCTCTTCTGGCGACGCCATGGCCAACAACAGAGCCACCGCATCGTCTTGACCAGGGTCACAGTCGATGATCAGGGGCACCATAGGGATCTCGGCAGCAGCTCACTCACCCCTAGTTTAGGTTTTTCTCCCGCTCTTTTCCTCTGGCCGGTGAGCGCGGATCCCGGTCAGATTTAAGATAGGAAGCATATCTTCATCCTTTGTCTTGTTGCCTGACACCCATCCACTGCGCATCAACCTGTTGCTGGATTGGGAGCCGCCAGCAGGAGAGCCCCTAGCTTGCGAGGACTGGCTACCCCCTGAACGCTTTGTTGTCGAGTGTTTTCAGGATCAAGCTACCTTCCTAGAGGCTCTCAGGAGACAAGACGGCCATGTCGATTGCTTGGTGCTCCTGGTGGATCCCACTCGGCTGCAAGAGCTGCACGATCTGGGCAATCAGCTCTGCGCGTGGGGACTGCTGCTGCCGACGGTGTTGGCGATTGTGCTGGAAGAATCCCACCTGCAAAAGGAAACACCGGAGACGGAAGGAGAGATCCCTGCCACCTCATCTTTGGTGAAAGCATTGCTCAAGCGAGAGCAGTTTTTCTACCACAACGCCACCCTCGTCCGTCCCATTTCGCCACAGGAGCTGAAGGGGCAGGTGCGGGCCGACTGTACCGCTTCGGGATCCCCTTCCGTCTTGGAGCTGCTGGTGGATCGGGCCATCGCCTTGTTTCTGCAGATGTCTCCCACTTGCGGCCTCCCGCAGGGCCCAGTGCATCCCAGCGATCAGCCCTACCTGGCCTACAGCAACCAACAACAGCGACGGCTGGCGGAGAAATTGCGAGAACGGCTGAGCTATGCCGGAGTGTACTATCATCGTGACCCGGAGCTGTTTTATCGCCGCCTTCCGCCCCACGAGCAGCGAGCTTTGATGCAACGGCTGCGCGGCCTTTACCAGGCGATTGTCCTGGAATACTTTCAGTCTCCCGAAACCGCCAATGCCCGCATCGATGAACTGGTGGCCTTGGCCTTTTTTGCCGATATCGGCGCTGCTCAACTGCTGGAGCTGCACATGAACTTGATGGAAGACTTTGCCAAACAATTGAAGCTGGAAGGCCGCAGCGAAGAGATCCTGCTGGATTACCGCCTTACCCTGATCGATGTGATGGCCCACCTGAGCGAAATGTACCGCCGCTCCATTCCCAAAACCGCTCCAAGGGATCCTTAGATATGTCCACTCGCAAAGCCTATGTTCTCAAGCTCTACGTGGCGGGCAACACCCCCAATTCTCTGCGTGCCCTCAGCACCTTGCAAGACATCTTGGAAAAGGAGTTCCGCGGCGTGTACAGCCTGAAGGTGATCGATGTCTTGAAAAATCCGCAACTGGCAGAGGAAGATAAGATCTTGGCAACGCCGACCTTGGCCAAAATCCTGCCGCCACCGGTGCGGAAGATTATTGGCGATCTGTCCAACCGCGAGAAAGTGCTCATCGGCCTGGATCTGCTCTACGAAGAATTGGACGAAGAGGCTTGAGACAGGCTGCAGGAGCAAGGAGAGTGGGATGAACCAGTCATTGGGGCCTTCTGAGCCAGAAAAGCCACAAGATAACACCGCAGAGGACTCCACCGAACCAACCCCAGACAACCACCGAGCGGATCTCTCAGAGCTGCGAGGGATCCCCAAAAAACAGACGGGCATCGAGGGCTTTGAAGACATCAGTCACGGTGGGCTACCCCTGGGACGCACCACCTTGGTCAGCGGCACCTCCGGCACCGGCAAAACCCTGTTTGCCATGCAGTTCCTTTACAACGGCATCGTGAAGTATCAAGAGCCGGGGATCTTCGTCACCTTCGAGGAAACCCCCGCCGATATCATTCGCAATGCCTCCAGCTTTGGCTGGGATCTGCAGGCCCTCATCGACAGGGGCCAACTGTTTATCCTGGATGCCTCCCCCGATCCCGAAGGCTATGAGGTGAGCGGCAACTTTGATTTGTCGGCCCTCATCGAGCGCATCCAGTACGCCATTCGCAAATACAAAGCCAAGCGGGTCTCCATCGACTCGGTGACAGCCATCTTTCAGCAATACGACCCTGCCGGTGTGGTGCGGCGGGAGCTGTTCCGCCTGACGGCCCGCCTCAAGCAGGCCAACGTCACCACCGTCATGACCACGGAGCGCACCGACGAGTACGGCCCCATCGCCCGCTACGGCGTAGAGGAATTCGTCTCCGATAACGTGGTGATCCTACGCAACATCCTGGAGGGAGAGAAACGGCGGCGCACCATTGAGATCTTGAAGCTGCGGGGCACCACCCACATGAAGGGGGAATATCCCTTCACCATCACCAACGACGGGATCAACATCTTCCCCTTGGGAGCCATGCAGCTGACGCAGCGCTCCTCCAACGTGCGGGTCTCCTCCGGCATCGAGAAGCTGGACGAAATGTGCGGCGGCGGTTTCTTCAAGGACTCGATTATTTTGGCCACCGGCGCCACCGGCACGGGCAAAACCTCGCTGGTGAGCAAATTCCTGGAGCGGGGCTGCCTGGATGGGGAACGCTGCATTCTCTTTGCCTACGAAGAGTCGCGGGCGCAGCTGTCCCGCAACGCCTCCTCCTGGGGAATTGACCTGGAAGAGTTCGAGCGGCGGGGCCTCCTCAAGATCATCTGCGCCTACCCAGAATCTGCCGGCCTGGAAGACCACCTGCAGAAGATCAAAACCGAGATGATGGCCTTCAAGCCCTCCCGCATGGCCATCGACTCCCTGTCAGCCCTGGCGCGGGGAGTGAGCCAAAATGCCTTCCGCCAGTTTGTAATCGGGGTAACTGGCCTGGCCAAGCAGGAGGAGATCACCGGCTTTTTCACCAACACCACCGACCAATTCATGGGATCCCATTCCATCACCGAATCCCACATCTCCACCATCACCGACACGATTATCCTGCTGCAATACGTGGAGATCCGCGGAGAAATGGCCCGCGCCCTCAACGTCTTCAAAATGCGGGGATCCTGGCACGACAAAGGGATCCGCGAGTACCTCATCTCCAACGCGGGCATCCAAATCCGCGATTCCTTCCGGGGCTACGAGCGCATTATCAGCGGATCCCCGACTCGCATCAATGTGGATGAGAAAAACGAGCTCTCCCGGATTGTGCAAAACGTCCAGGCCCTCGAGGAAGAAGGGTTGTGAGCGGTTACAACAGTTCCGTGAGTGGGCGCGGCAACAGACCCGTTGAGTCAAGCGAATTTCCAACACCGCTCAACACCGCGCAAGCCCTGCACTTGCGGCTGGCAGGGAGGGATCGGCCCAGACAAGGATTTCCCCGCGGCCAATGGCGAACAGTGGTAACCCACCTACAAATTGGGTAGTATGCCTCTAGCAGTAGCGCAAAGGGCGGGGTTTCCCGGCGTGTTTAGTTTTCTTGGTGGTTCCAAAACCCGAACCATGCTTGGGGTGGACATCAACCCCGAGCGCATCGCCGTTGCCCAATTGAAAAAGCAGGGCAATGGTCGCTATCGTCTGGCCCACTACCACAGCGTGGACATGCCGGAAGGGGCGATGGTCGAAGGGCGCATCCTCGATCCGAGCACAGTTGGCTTGATCCTGATGAATTTGCTCAATGAAAACAAAGTGCCCACCAACCTGCCGGCAGCCACAGCAGTGCCCGTAAGGGAGGCCATCGTTCGTCTCATTCGCCTGCCTGCCGACCTACCTGCCGATGAGCTGCGCCGGGTGGTTTTGGAGCAGGAGGCCGAACTTTACATTCCCTATCCGCGGGATCAGGCGGATGTCGACTACCAGCCCTTGGGTCTTGATCTTTCCCAGGATGGCATTGAGCGCATCGAAGTCTTGCTGGTGGCCATCCCCAAAGAGGTGGTGGACAACTACCTGGAGGTGCTGCAGGTGGCCAACTTGCAGGTGCGCTGTGTGGAGCTGGCCAGCTTCTCCCTCATTCGCACCATCCGCGATCAGCTAATCCAGTACGGCCCCCAAGAGGCCGTGTTGCTCAGCTCCATCGGCTACGACAGCAGCGAGATCAGCATTTTGGTGAACGGGATCCCGCAATTTACCCGCACCGTCAACATCGGCACCATCCACATGCGGCAGGTGCTGGCCCAATCCCTGAATCTGCCGGTTAGCCGCACCGGCGACCTGTTGCGAACTCTGAGGTTACCCTTGATCAACCCCACCGATGTTTTGGCCACGGGAGAACAGCCAGCGCCCAGCAATCCCGGTGTAGCAGCAGTAACGCGCGTTGTCTCCGATTTGGCGGATGAACTGAAGCGCTCCATCGACTTCTTTACGAGCACAGAAAGCAGCTCGCCTGTGGTGAAAGTACTGCTGGCCGGAACTGGAGCAAGCATCGGCCAAATCGACGGCTTCTTATCTCAGTCGTTGAGCGTGGCGGTGGAGTTGGCGGATCCCTTTGGCAACATTGTCGTGCCGGATTCAGTGGAACTGCCCCTGGAGGAACGCCCAGCAATGGGAGTGGCCCTGGGGTTGGCGTTACGGGAAGACACCAAGTAGCGGCAGCAGGCAGCGCAAGCTCGCCCAACCGATGGAATAGAGCACAAGGCGGTTAAAGAGATGTACACACCGGAGATCAATTTCCTCAAAGAAAGGCCGGATGTCCTCACCACAGCTCGAACAGGTGGGGGAGCAGTAGTCGCAGCTGAGGCCGCAGAGGGATCCCAGAATTGGATCCCGGCCATTGGCCTGGGGGTTGCTGTTGCTGCTGTAGCGATGGGAGCTTTTTGGTATTTCCAAGACAGCTTTTCCCGCCAGAGAGAAACCTTGAGGGCGGAGCGGGCTCGCCTTGACAGTGAGCTCAGCACAGCCAATGCTGAGTTGTCCCAGCTGCAGAATGCCAATCAAGAGCTGCAAACCATTCGCGCCCAAACGGAAGGGTTCCGCTCCTTTCTGGGATCCGTCCAGCCTTGGTCGGCCATCTTGGAAGAGCTGCGGCGCAAGATCCCCGGCCAGGGGGTATGGATAACCAACATCAGCGCTTCCGGGGATACTGTCAATATCCAAGGAGGGGCGCTGGACTTTCCCCTGGTGAACGACTTTTTGCTCACCCTGCTGGATTCCAACTTTGTTACCAGCGCCGTCCTGAACAGCAGCTCCCGGGTGGACGGCACAGACCTAACCGAGCCCAGCGTCACCTACGGCATAACCGTAACCATCCGTACCCTGGGGGATCCCGACCCAGAATTTACCCGCGAGCTGGAGCAGCGGGGAGCGATAGGCTTGGTTGAAAAGATCCGCATTTTGCGTCGAGTGGAGGCGAACTGATGACTGGATCGGTTGAAGGTTTTCCCGACGAACAACTGGTGGTTCCCCCGGCAGGGCCGCCGGTACTGCTGGGCGTGGAGCTGACCCCCATTCGAATTGGTCTTTTAATCGGGATCACAGGGCTAGGCGCGGCGGGGTTTCTGGCCTTCACCCAACTTCGCCCCTTGATCGAGGAGGTACAGGCTTTGGAAAGGGAGGTAGCCAACAAAACCACCCAGTTGCAGGACATAAAGAGCCAGATTGCCAGTTTGCAAGATGTGCCCAATCAGGTCGAGAGAGCTCGCGTGGAGCGGGAACAGATCAGTGCCCTGCTCTCCACCCCCGAGAATGCCGACACGCAACTGCTGGATCTCAACCGGCTGGTGCAGGGGCAGCCCAACAGCGAGCTGCGCAGCTTTAGCCCTTCTCCACTGACTCCAGCGTCTTCGGCCAATCCGGAAGTGCCTGGGATCATCGCTCCCGCCATCCAAGTGCAGACCACCCGTGTCGCTCTGCGTGGCCCCTATACGGAGCTGATCAATCTGATGGGCGATATAGAACGTCTGCGCACGCTGTTCCGGGTGAGCAACATCAGCTTAAATCCTGTTCAAGACACAGGGGAACTGGACGCTGCTTTTGATTTGATTGCCTACATCTACAACAAAGACGTTCCGTTGGGCACTGCTCCTCCACCTGAAGGGCAAACGGCACCTGGTCAGTAGCCCAGCCATGCCTTGACTCAGGGGGAGATCCTGCCAGTGCGGGATCCCCTCTGGTTTTCAGAAGACGGGAACAACCGCCGGTTCAGCACGGATAGTGTTGCCGAATCGAAGATCTGGGAAAAATTTCTTCCGAAACGGCTACAGGTAGTGGCAAAGTCCGAGATTTCGGCTTTGATCAGGGAAGCACGGGGTGAACGAGGCCAAAGGCACCCGTGGCGAGGTGAAGCAAGAATACGACTGGGTGAAGGAGTGAGGTGTGAGGATAATGAACCGTCGAGTTGCTTATGGGTGTGCGTTGGGCTTGATCCTGTCCCTGCCCCCATTGGCCTTAGAAAGCCGGGTCAATGAGGCAGCCGCTCAACAGTTGACCTCCGCAAACCCGCAACGCCTCAGCCGCATCACAGATATCCGCCTGGTGCCCAACGGCAACCGCATGCAGTTGGAGATCAACACCGAAGGGGGCGCTCGCCCACAGGTGTTCTTTACCCAGCAGGGACAATCTTGGATCGGGGACATCACCAATGCTCAATTGAGCGGAAGCCAGGGCCGCTATCGCCAAGAGTCTCCCCTGCCGGGGGTGCGCTTCATTGAGGCCTGGCAGTTGAGCAACGACAGCGTGCGGATAGAAATAGCCGGTGTGGCCGCAGCTCCCCAAGGCTTGCTGGCTCGGCGCAGCCCGACGCAGTTGGTCTTCGACTTTGAGGGCCTACCCTCTGCCCCACTGGCTCCCCTAGCGGCGGTTCCCCCTCAACCCTCGTCCAACCAAGCAGCGCCCGGCCAACCGGCGTCACTAAACCGACCTCAGCCCGTGGCTCCTGTTCCTCAGCCCGCAGCTCCTGCCCCTGCCTCCCAACCGGTCGCTCAAAACCCTGCCCCTCCGCAGACAACTCAAGCGGCTCCTCCTGCACCTGCTGTTCCTGCTGCACCCGTGATTTCTCAGGTCCCCCCTGTGGGCCAGCTCAACCAACCTCAATTGCCGCCGGGAAGTTTGCCCACCGAATCTCCTTTTCAGGGGAGAGCTGTGGCTCCTCCTGCCGGCGATATTGCCGTTGGCACAATCCTGCCTGATCCACCTACAGTGGATCTCGGATCCAATGCCAGGATTAGCTTGACCTTGAAAGATGCTCCTGTGGGCGATGTGCTGAGCTTGTTGGTGCGGCGAGCAGGGTTGAATGTGGTGCTCAACGACGTCCCACCCGATCTAACCATCTCTCTGGATGTGCAAGACTCGCCCTTACAGGAGACATTCAACTTTATCTTGCGGCTAAAACAGTTGCAGGCCCAGCGAAGGGGCCAAACCGTATTTGTTGGACAAAACCTGCCAGGGGTGACTGGGATCCTGGTGCGCAATTACCGCGTGAATCAGGCAGTCGCCACCGATTTGGCCAGTCGGCTGGAAGGAGTTTTGAACGCCGTTGCTCCCGGTGCCCAATTCGTTGTGGACGAGCGCACCAACTCCATTACGGTGATCGGCAACTCGCGGCAGCAGGACATCGCGGCTGCTCAGATTGCCCAATTGGATGTGCGTCGGCGACAGGTTTTGATTTCCCTGAGGGCAGTTGATATTCGGCTAAATAACAACGAGAGCCTTTCGATCAAACTAGGGGGAGCTTCTGGCAACTTTGCTGTCGGAACTTTAGGGGACGCCAACTTTGGTGGTCAACCGCTCAATCAACCTGCGGGATCCTCGGTAAGCTCTATCGGCCCTGCAGGCCCATCAGGATCCATCACGGGAATATTTAACACTCTCAACCGGCTGCAGCAGTCTTTGGCTCTAAGAGTGGAGTCTGCAATACGAAATGGAACTGGAAAAATTCTAACTGACCCCAAAGTTGTGGTGGCAGATGGCGGATCCAGTCGAATTAGCATTGCAACCAGCGTGCCTGTTAACGTTGAAACCATCACCATACCCCAGGGCGAAAACCAGCCTCCAGTTGTTACTCAGCGTTTGCAGCGAGAGGATGCCGGGGTTATCCTTGACGTCTCAGAAGTTAGAATAGATGACAATGGGTTTGTTACCCTGACCATTCAGCCGGAAATTTCTATTCCTGTACCCATTCAAGTATTGGAAGGCGGAGACTTCGCAGGCATTCAACTTTTTAACATCGACAGAAGGCGGCTGGAAGCATCTCAGCTCAGGTTAAGAGATGGGCAAACCTTTATTATTGCTGGCCTCATTCAAGACAGAGACACTGTTGACGTTCAAAAAGTGCCTTTCCTAGGCGACTTGCCTCTTTTGGGTGCTTTGTTCCGCTCTCAGAGTGTGAATAACGAGCGCAATGAGGTGGTCTTCATGCTAACGCCCTACATTATGGATGATAATGTTGCTTTTGGTCTTCCTCCCAATCCGTAAAATTCCCAATCCGTAAAATAGGGTTATGCCGAACTGCCAAGTTTCGTGACATCCTCCCAACACTGATACTATAGGCACAGCGCAGGACCCATAGCTCCCCACACCCCTCATGAGTTAACTCTCGACAGTCCTGAGTTACTGGCTGCATTAGCTTCGGGATCCGTTGAGTTGCATTCAGCAGCTAATGGCTTCTTCAAGTGGCCTGGGATCCACCTCGGGCAACAAGCGCCAATTCCACCTGATTTTCTTGGGGCTGCCCCAGTTGCACCTCCACATCTCGGCCAAAGAAGCCTTGCATTTTTTTCTGGTAGCTTTCCTGCCATTGTTGGAAGGGAACCTTGGGGGAATCGAACAGAAGCACCAAGGTATACCGGCCATCTCGCAGCTCTTCTCTGTACCCTCTCACCTTGGGCAGATCTGCTTCCAGAGGGCCGCGCAGACCCAGAAACTCCAGGGCATCTTCCAGGTGGGCATTAGCCCCGTAGCTATATTTGGTGATATCGGCGCGGACTTGCTTTTGAATTTCCGTGGCCTGCTGGGCGCGGGCTTGGATCACCTCGAGAGAAGGGGCGGCCAGGGCAGGTACCGGCTTGAGTTCCACTACCTTCATGGTTATCCCTCCCAACAGCAAGGGGATCCCGGCAAACAGGCCGATGAGATTGAGGGTGGGATCGTTGTAGTGGGCAAAGCCCCAAGCCGTGGCGGCAACGCCGGCCAGCAACACGAGAGTGCTCAGGGGGAAGGGCAGTTTTTCAAACATACAGGAGAGGAAGAAAGGCCACCTGAAAACCCAGGCTAGCAGGAAAAGCGCCAGCGGTGGACTTAGCCTCCATTGGGATGGATAATCACAAAATGCCCACCTGGTGTGTTGAGGAGTGGTCTGTGGTTCTGTCCGATCTGTCCAAAATCTCCCGTCATTTGCGCTCGCTGGATCGCAAAGCCCAGGAGCGAGCACCTCTTTTTGAGGCCATCCGCCACTATTGCAGCTTGGATAAGGCTCCTTTTCACACGCCAGGCCACAAACAGGGACGTGGGATCCCTGCCGACTTGCGGACCTTTCTGGGAGAGAACGTCTTCCGGGCGGATCTGACCGAGTTGCCAGAGGTGGACAACCTCCACGATCCCGATGGCGTGATCCGGGAGGCCCAGGAGCTGGCTGCAGCGGCCTACGGCGCCGATCGCAGTTGGTTTTTGGTCAACGGTTCCACCTGCGGCGTGGAAACGCTGGTGATGGCGGTGTGCGATCCGGGAGACAAGATCCTCTTGCCGCGCAACTGCCACAAATCCGCCATTGCCGGGGTGATCCTCTCTGGGGCGGTGCCGGCCTATATCGAGCCGGATTTTGACCCGGAGCTGGGCATTGCCCACGGGATTACCCCAGCCGGTTTGGAGGGGGCCTTGGCGGAGCATCCCGATGCCAAAGGCGTTTTGGTAGTCAGCCCCACCTACTACGGGGTCTGCTGCGATGTGCAGGCTTTGGCCTCCATCGCCCATGCCCACGGCCTGCCGCTGCTGGTGGATGAGGCCCACGGGCCCCACTTTGGGTTTCATCCGCAATTGCCCATCTCGGCCCTAGAAGCCGGTGCGGATCTGGTGGTGCAGTCCACCCACAAGGTGATCTCCGGCATGACCCAGGCCTCGATGCTGCACCTCAAGGGATCCCGTATCGACCCCAACCGGGTGCGCAACATTCTGCAACTGCTGCAATCGACCAGTCCCAGCTATGTGCTGATGATGTCGCTGGATGTGGCACGGCGGCAGATGGCACTGGAGGGAGAAGCCCTGCTGGGCCAAGCCTTGGCTTTGGCAGATCAAGCCCGCGCCCGTCTCAACCGCATCCCCGGCTTGCGCTGTTTTGGCCCAGAGCGTATCGGCTCCACCCCTGGTTTTTTCGATTTCGACCGCACCCGTCTCACGGTAACGGTGACAGAGCTGGGGTTGTTCGGCTTCGACGCTCACGACTGGGTTAACGATCACTTCCACGTGCAGCCGGAGATGTCCACCCTGCACAATGTGGTCTTCATTGTCAGCATCGGCAATACCCAGCGAGACATTGACCGCCTGGTGGAAAGTTTCGCCGCCCTGTCGCAACATTTTCAGGGATCCCGCCCATCCAGAGCGGCAATGGAAAAAATGCAGCGGCTGGCACAACTGCCCCGTCCTTGCTTGCCACCACAACGGCTATCACCCCGGGAGGCTTTTTTTGCTCCCATTCAGCGGGTGCCTTTCCAAGAAGCAGTGGGCCATATCTGCGCCGAGATCATCTCCCCCTATCCACCTGGGATCCCGATTTTGGTGCCGGGAGAAGAGGTGACTCAAGAGGCGGTGAACTATCTGCTGTTGGTGCATGAGGCAGGCGGCTTTATCAACGGCCCAGAGGATGTGCGCCTACAAACCCTGAAGGTGGTCAAAGCAACGGCCTAGTCCTCTCCAGCAGGTTTATGGACGGGCTTTTGCCGTTTGCGCCGGGGGGAGCAGCGGTAGGGAGTTTGCCGGGGTGCCGGGGCGGCGGGCTACCTTCACCCGATCCACCCGTGGCCCCTCCATGCGCACCACCTGAAACTCCATCTCTTTGTAGGTGAACTTTTCCCCAGCACGTGGGATCTTCTGCATGTGGTAGATCAAAAAGCCCCCCAGCGTTTGGTAATCCTTGTGCAGAGGCAGGTTGAGGCCACAGCGCTCGTTGATCTCTTCAATATCTAGCTGAGCCTGGATGAGCAAGGTATTTTCGTCAAGTTCTTGGATGTCCGGCTCCTTGGTGTTGGGATCCGGGCCATCGGAGAGCTTGCCGACAATCTCCTCCACCAAGTCTTGAATGGTGATCAGGCCCGCCGTGCCGCCAAACTCATCCACCACCACCACCATCGGCCAGTGGTGCTGCCTCATTTCGGGCAACAGTTCCGCAATTGGCTTGTTCTCCGGCTCAAAGTGGGCCTCGCGGATAAAAGGCGTGATGGGGCTGTGGAGGTCGATGGATCCCTTGGCCAGCTCCCCAATGACTTCCTTGACGTGGATCAGCCCGCGGATGTCATCCAAAGACTCGCCGTAGACCGGGTAACGGGAGTGTCCTGATTCGGCCACCTCGGCCAGCACCTCTTGCACCGTTGCAGTTTCCGGCACCGCGTCGATGCTGGTACGCGGGATCATCACCTCGCTAGCTACCGTCTCGCCAAACTCGAAGATGTTGCTCAAAAGCTCTCGCTCTTCCGCCTCAATGTTGCCCGACTCCACCGAAGAGGCGATCAGCAGTTGCAACTCCTCCACCGTCATGGTGCTGTAAAAGGAGCTGGCCTCCGGAATCTGGACTCCCAAAAGCCGCAGCACACACCGAGAGGAAAAGCGGGGCAGCTCTACAAAAGGTCTTAGAATACGGCTGACCAAACGATTGAGCCAGGCCAGTTGCAGCGCAATCGGCTCGGAATAGAGGATGGCCAGAGTCTTGGGGATCAGCTCCCCCACCACAATCTGAAAGTAGGTGAGCAGCGAAAACACCAACACCACTGCCACCCCTCGAACAAGGGCCGGATCCAGGTTCTGAAGCCAAGCCAACTGCCTCAAGGCCAGAAACAGCGTCGGCGCCACTTGCGTAGCCCCGATCCAGCCCAGCAATACACTGGCCAGAGTAATGCCCAACTGTGTGGTGGAGAGGGCATATTCCAGTTGTTCCTGGGCTTTTTGCACAATTGCCGCCTGCCGGTTCCCTTCGCTGGCCAACTGCACCATGCGGGAGCGCCGCGCCGATACCAAGGAAAACTCGACTGCGACAAAGAAAGCGTTGATGACCAGAAGACCGATGACCCAAAGGAGACTAAGCGACGCATCTCCCCACGAAAGCTCGGTGTTGGGGAAAGCAGCCGTCGAGGCTAAAGGGGGGTCGTCCATCAGGGGGAGCAGCAAGACGGATAGACAGCATTCTAGCTCAGCCTGACCCCACCACCTGTCCCTAGCCAGCTGTCGAACCGGCTTCAGCCATCAGGCAGCTACCGTGTAGACGCTTTCCCCATGCCCAAAAGGAAAGGGATCCCTGACCTTTGCACAACCCAGCTTTCGCAGTTCTCAAGGTCGCTACTTTTTCATCAAGCAGTAGCAGCTACAGCCTTTTCCGGCAACGCTCACCCCCGCCTATGCAGGGGGCATCTCCTGGGTGCTAGTCGTCGATATCGACAATGTCACCGGTAGTGGCATCGATCTTGACTTCAATATCGTTGGTAAATTTCACTTCCCAAACTAGGCGTCTATCTTCGCGCTCCAACTCAACTTCTTTGATCACAGCATTGGGAACAGCAGATCGAGCGATCCGAATAGCTTCCTTAATGGGGATAGGCGGAGCAGAAGATTGGGCAAAAGCAGTTTTCATGCTCCCACCTACCAGTAGCATCGGGCCGCCGAGGGGCAAAATGCCAAGCAAAAGTAAGGAAGCAATCGAAAGTTTTGCAGGCTTTATTTACAGCTGCTTGAGCAACCACCTCCTTACCCTACCACCCTGGAGTAAAAGAAGCCTTGCCACAAGGAGCACCGTTGCCTTCGCAAGGAGTTCATCCCCCTTGCGTCATAGGGTGTAGTTGCTCGGCCCCTCTTCAGCTACGAACTGTTTGCTTCTCCAATCCAACCCTCTCGGAAACTGACTGGCTAAACAACGCTGCTGCGGGGGAGGAATACCTGATACATTCACGCTGAACTCTCCTG
>NZ_JANSHS010000094.1:0-16176 GCF_047461695.1 Synechococcus sp. R6-7 | reverse complement strand
ATGCGCAGCGTGGTAGGAATCTCCGGCCTTTAGGCCGGGGAGGATGTCAATGCTTGTTTCCCGTACTGCTCAGCCACAGCCTCTGGCCGTTCCTGGAACGCACTACGCGCCCACCAGTAGCAAGCGCACCGTCTTGGCATGTAGCTGGCGCTGCTTTCTGACCGCTATCTTGGAGGTCTGAAACTTGAGCAGCAAGACAATAAACCAAGACAATAAACAATAAACAATGTCAAATAATGTCAAAGAAAATGTCAAAGAATAAATGTCAAAGTTGTCCACCCAGAACCTGGCCGCCTTGGCGCTCATCCCGCAAGTCTTGAATGGGCCAACGCAAACAATGACTGCCACTTTCTGGTTTGGTACGGGACTGCCTTCGCCCAATCTGGTAGAGAAGGCAAGATGTGGTGAGTAGCTACTTGCATCCAGGTGGACGCTCGCCTTCTAAAGACTTCAGAAAATTAGGGTGCGGTTATAAACAAACCGAGCTGTTCCCAACCACTGCTGCAGCGTCTGTCGCTGTTGTGCTGTCGGATACATCTCGTCCCCCAATCTTTTTGCCGGCGCCGGAGATGGAAACTTGCCGGTTGTCTCACCGCCATTTGGAATGGCCAACTGCAAGCCCAAAATCTGGGGGCGCGCAGGGAGGCCGAGACCTCCCTGCTTGTATACTTCTCTTGCGGCTGAGCTGAGCTCGAGGCCAAGCATGATCCCACCGCAAACTGCTATTCCCCAAGGGGCTGAGATCCTCTGCATCGGCACAGAATTGCTTTTGGGAGAGATCACCAATACCAATGCCCAGTACTTGGCAGCCGAGTTGGCGCAACTGGGGATCCCCCACTATTACCAAACGGTGGTGGGGGATAACGAGGCCCGCATTCACCACGCGCTGGAGGTGGCCTGTGGTCGTTCCAGCTTGATTCTGATCACCGGGGGTTTGGGGCCGACGCCGGACGATCTCACCCATGAGGCGCTGGCTTCCTTTTTTGGGGCGGAGATGGTGGAGCACCCCCAAGTGTGGGAAGAGATCCTGCAAAAGTACGGGCAGCGGGGCCTTGTGCCCTCGCCGAGCAATCGCAAGCAGGCTTTTCTGCCCCGGGGAGCGAGGGTGTTGCCCAACCCGCTTGGCAGCGCCTGTGGCCTCATCTGGCAGCCCCGGCCCGACCTGCACATTCTCACCTTCCCTGGGGTGCCGCGGGAGATGCAACACATGTGGCGGGAGACCGCCGTGCCTTATCTGCGCTCCATCGGCTGGGGAAAAGAGGTGTTCTACAGCCGGGTACTGCGCTATTGGGGCATTCCCGAATCGACGCTGGCCGAACGGCTGGGATCCCTGTTGGCGGGGGAAAACCCTACGGTGGCTCCCTACGCCAGCCAGGGGGAGGTACGCCTGCGGGTTACCGGACGTGCTCCCAGTCGTGAAGCGGCCCAAGCCTTGATCGCCCCGGTGGTGGAGCAGATTTTACAGATTTCTGGAGAAGACTACTTCGGCAGCGATGACGCCACCTTGGCCGGTGTGGTGGGGGAGCTGTTGCTGCAACGGGGTCAAACTCTGGCGGTGGCAGAATCCTGCACCGGCGGGCTGCTGGGGCAGTTGGTGACCGGGATCCCGGGCAGCTCCCGCTATTTTGTGGGGGGGATCGTGGCCTACGACAACCGCATCAAGGAGCAGCTTTTACAGGTGAATCCGGAAACCCTGCGACAGCACGGGGCCGTGAGCGAGGCGGTGGCCGCCCAAATGGCGCTGGGGGCCAAGCAAGTCCTGGGCTCCAACTGGGCCTTGAGCATCACCGGCATTGCCGGGCCAGAGGGAGGCACCGCCACCAAGCCAGTCGGTCTTGTGTATCTGGGTTTGGCGGATCCGCAAGGGAAGGTGGAAGTACACGAGTACCGGTTTGGCAGCCTGCGCGGCAGAGAGGGGGTGCGTTGGTGGAGCGCCCAGACGGCTCTGGATCGCTTGCGGCGGCGCTTGCTCTGCTACCCCCTTTAGGGGGGATCCAGTCTCTCGGGGTTGGATCCCTGAGTAAGCTAGGGGAGCAGATGGATCCAACCGATCTCCAGAAGCAGACCCTACTAGGCAAGGAGCAAGCCGATGATCCCCGATGCCGTCCAGGCGGGCAAGGAAGCCCTGCGGCAGGGCCGCCTGCAAGAGGCCATCCAACTTTTTGAAGGCTACCTGGCCCAATCCCGTCAGCAGGACAAAGCATTAGGGATCCCGGCAGACTCATCTGACGGCGAAGCCCTGGAAGCCCAAATGAACCTGGTGCGGGCCTACCACCAGTTGGGCCAGACGGAGAAGGCACGGTCCCTCTGCCTAGAGCTGCTGCAACACCCCAACCCCCAGGCGCAAGGCTGGGCCAAGAAGATCTTGCTTCGCCTGCCCACTGCAACAGAGTCCCTGGCTGCTCCGTCCGCCAAACCTGTCGAACCGCGTTCTGCTCCCCCAGAGGAGCCGTCTCCTGGAGCGGGATCCCTGTCCACCCGTCAACGGGCCGCCCAACTGGGTATGAAGATCCCCCTGCCGGAGCGGGCCGGCCCCCTGCATTGGGCCAAGTGGGGATCCCTGGGGGTGGGCATTGTCTTCCTTTGGTGGCTGAGCTTTGTGTTGGTAGGCAGCCATCTGGATTTTGGCCGGCTGAGTTTTCCGCGGCAGCTTTGGTTTTTGCAGGGGTTGCTGCCCTGGCTGCGCAATGGCCTGCGGTGGTTGGTGGCCGGCAGCCTGGCGGTCAACTTTGGAGTAGGCCTTCTCTTTTTTGCCCCCTGGCTGATGGATCAGCTCCACCAACGGCTGCACAAGTTGCGTTGGGCCAGGCTTGGCGAAATCGAACGCCACAGCCCCGAAACGGCGCGCCTGCTGCAGCGCATCTGTGCCCAAAACCAGCTAAAACAGCCCCGACTGGGGGTGATCCCAGATGCTGGGCCGCTGGCCTTTGTTTACGGCACTTTTTCTGATGGCTGCCGCATTGTGGTCACCCAAGCCCTGTTGCAGCAGCTTTCTGAGGATGAGATTGCCGCCGTCTACGCCCAGGCCCTGGGGCGAATTGTTAATGGAGATATCCTGGTCATGACCCTGCTGGGATCCCCGATTCAACTGGTTTACCTGGCCCTAGAGCAGGTGAGCCAACTGGGAAGCAAACGGCGGGATCTCATCGGGCATGTGGCCCCGCTGCTCTACCTCATCTACACGGTGCTCTCCTACCCGCTGTTTTTCCTCTCCCGCCTGGGCACCTACCATGCCGACCATTTTGCCGTACAGGCAACCGGCAACCCGAACGGGCTGATCGCTGCTCTGCTCAAATCGGCTGCCGGCTTACAAGAGGCCCACAAAAACGACCGCCGACCTTCCTCGCTGTTGCACTGCACCCGCCTGTTCAGCTTTTTGGACTTCAAAACCATCGCCGCTGCCAGTGCTGCCGCCCGCCTCCAGGATCCCTCCCAAGCTGGCCAAGTCTTTCTTTGGGATCAAATCAACCCTTGGGCCCGCTGGATGCAGGTCAATTCCAGCCATCCGCTGCCGGGGCACCGCTTCAAGGTCTTGGCGGGATATGGAGAGCGGCTGCGCCTCCTGCCGGAGCTGAGCCTGGGATCCGGGTCCAAATTGGATGTGGCCCGCCTGCAAAGCCGGTTTTGGCTGGATCTGGCCATCTACGCAGCCGAAGTGGTCGGGATCCTCATTGGCTGGCTGGTAGGGCTGATCCTCTACCTGCTGCTGCAAAACCGTCTCGATCCCAAGGTGATCGCGGCAGCAGCGGTGGTGGGCTACGGGGTGGGCTTGTGGGCCAAAGCGGGGTTGATGTACGGGGGATCCCTGCCGGCAAGGCCGACGGATGTGCTCAGCTTGCTGGCGGATCCCGACGCGGATCCCCGCCGCGGACAATGGGTGGAGCTGGAGGGGGAATTGGTGGGACTGGGCCGCTCCGGCTATCAACTGGGGGCAGAGCTGAAGCTGCAAGAGGCCACAGGGCTGATCCCGGTGCGCTTCACCTCCCCTCTGGGCCCGGTGGGCAATGTCTTTTCCGGCCTGAAGCAGATCCGCGCCCTGGTGGGCCGGCGCGTCAAAGTGGTGGGCTGGTTCCGCCGCGGCAATACTGCTTGGGTGGATCTGGCCTACGTCCAGGTGGGATCCAATAAGCTGCACAGCCGACCGCGCCTTTGGCTGGTTGTGTTCGGCTTGGGAGTCATCCTGCTGGGGATTTGGGGGGCGTTCTATTTCCCCAACTTGGCCTCTTACCTGCGGCGGTGGTGAGCCGGGTTCTCTTCCAGTTGGCTGAGAAAACTAGCGGCGAGAGGGCGTTAACTGTGCCTTGCGCAGGCGCACCGACTGGGGCGTGATCTCCACCAGCTCATCCTCGCCGATGTATTCCAAAGCCCGCTCCAGGGTCATCTCCACCGGCGCTTGCAAGTGCACCAGCTCCTCCCCGCCCGCAGCCCGGTGGTTGGTCAGTTGCTTGGTCTTGCAGACGTTCAGCTCCAAGTCTTGGGGACGGTTGTGCTCGCCCACGATCATGCCCTTGTAAACGCGGGTACCTGGCGTAATAAAGAATACACCTCGATCTTCCGCATTCTTGAGGGCATAGGTAGTGGCCACCCCTTCTTCAAAAGCGATCAGCACCCCGTTGCGGCGCATTTCCATCTCAGAGGTCAGGGGACGGTATTCCAAAAAGCTGTGGCTCATGATCCCCTCGCCGCGGGTGATGCGGATAAACTCCCCCCGAAAGCCGATCAGCCCTCGCGCCGGAATGACAAACTCCAGCTGAGCCCGACCATCGGATCCCACCATCATGTTCTGCATTTCTCCCCGCCGTTGCCCCAGCCGCTCGATGCAGGCCCCCACCGTCGCTTCCGGCACATCCAGCACCAAACACTCATAGGGCTCATAGGGCTGGCCGTTGACCTCGCGGAAAATTACCTTCGGTTGCCCCACCTGAAACTCATAGCCTTCCCGCCGCATGGTTTCCAGCAAGATGCCCAGGTGCAGCTCGCCCCGCCCCGACACCAAAAAGCGATCCGGCGAATCGGTTTCTTCCACCCGCAGCGCCACGTTGGTTTCCAGCTCCCGCATCAGGCGCTCCCGCAGTTGCCGCGAAGTTACAAAAGTACCCTCTTGCCCGGCGAAGGGGGAGTCGTTGACGCAGATCATCACCTGCAATGTGGGCTCGTCCACTTTGATGAGCGGCAAAGCCTGGGGATTCTCGGGAGAGGTGAGGGTATGGCCGATGTTGGCCTCGGCAAACCCCGCCACAGCAACAATGTGGCCGGCGGTGGCTTCCGTCAGCTCGATGCGCTGCAGCCCCTGAAAGCCGAACAGCTTGGTTACTTTGCCCTTGGCGATGGATCCATCCTCTTTCACCACTGCCAATGGATCCCCCAGGCGGATGGTGCCGTTGTGGATCTTGCCGATCACAATCCGGCCCAGGTATTCCGAATACTCCAGCGTGGTGACCTGCAGCTGCAGGGGCTTGCCGGGATCCCCAATGGGAGGTGGGACATGCTTGAGAATGGCCTCGAAAAGAGGCTTCATATCCAGGGATCCGCTGTACTTCCCTTCCAGAAAGTCTTTGAGATGGGCTTCTTCCAGGGCAAAGCCGCGCAACCCAGAGGCAAATAGATAGGGGAAGTCGCACTGGTCTTCGTCTGCCCCCAGCTCCAAGAACAAATCCAGCACCTTGTCGACGGCTTTGTAGGGCTCGGCGCGAGGCCGATCAATCTTGTTGACCACCACAATTGGGCGCAGGCCCTTCTCCAAGGCTTTGCGCAGCACAAAGCGGGTTTGCGGCATCGGGCCTTCGTTGGCATCCACGATCAACAAGCAGCCCTCCACCATCCCCAGGACCCGCTCTACCTCGCCCCCGAAATCGGCGTGGCCAGGGGTGTCGACGATGTTGATCAAGGTTTCGCCGTAGCGGACGGCTGTGTTTTTGGCCAAGATGGTAATGCCCCGCTCCCGCTCCAGCGTGTTGGAGTCCATCACACAGGTGGGAATGTCTTCCCCCTCCCGAAAGATGCCCGCCTGGCGTAACAGGGCATCCACAAGGGTAGTTTTGCCGTGGTCGACGTGGGCGATGATGGCAACGTTGCGGATGGGGAGTGACATATTAACCATTGACCAGCAGGATGTCGCCCTACAAGCAGGAGTGCCCTAGGGATTTCTTTACAACTCTAACGCAAAGGAGCGTTACGTTGCTAAACACTCCTGGCTTTGGGCTTAGCCCCAGCACTCCCAAAGGGTTATCCCGACTGCCTCAATATCCAGAGGGATCCCCTACATATCGGCGCCGCGCAGATAGAGCAGCAGGATGACCGCCGGGCCTGCCAAGACGATCAAGGCCAGCAGGGCCAACTGCACAAAAACTTCGTATTGTCCGAACATAATCCCAGATCCTGTGGCTTACGCTTTGTATCCTAAGGGGTGCCCTCCACCCCAGATGGGAGAGCTGTTACAATTCTTCAAGTCATGCGCTCTTCGCCAAGGGAGCCCTAGCGCTCCTGCTGGGCTTGAAACACCACCGGATCCAGGTTGAACAGTTCCTGCAAGATCCGCATGGCTGCCCGCCGCGCCTCAATATCCCGTTTGGCCCGCAGTTGCACCATCGGGTCGTGCAGGATCTTGTTGACGATGCCGCGGGTCAGGGCGTCGATCACCTCCAGGTGCTTCTCGGCAAAGTCCTTGCCCAGGCGGGAGAGAGCTTTTTCCATCTCCTGCTCGCGGATGGACTCCACCTTGTGGCGCAGGCTGGAAATGGTGGGCACCGTCTCCAGAGAACGCCACCACTCCATGAATTGATCCACCTCTTCTTCCACCAGGGCTTCGGCAGCCAGAGCCAGCTTTTGCCGTTGGGCGCGGTTTTCTTCCACGATGCGGGAGAGGTGATCCACATTGAACACCTGTACCCCCTTCAGCTTTTCCACGTCGGGATCGATGTTGCGGGGCACAGAGATATCCACCAACAACAGCGGCTGATCTGGCTGCAGCACCCCTGCCAGTTGCTGGTAGGTGAGGATCGGCTGGGTGGCACCGGTGCTGGTGAAGACCAAGTTGGACTCGGCCACGCTGCTCAGCAGCGACTCCCAAGGCAGCACCTGGATCGGCTGCTCGAATTGCTTGGCCAGGGCTTCGGCCCGCTCCAGGGAGCGGTTGACCACCGTGATATCGACTGCCCCTTTGGCCAACAGGTGCTGCACCAACAGACGGGCCATTCTCCCCGCCCCCACCACGGTAACTTTGCCCTGAGAGAGGGATCCCTGCTCTTGCAGAGCCAACTCCACCGCTGCCGAGCTGATGGACATGGCGCCGGTGCCGATCTCCGTTTCGGTACGGACGCGCTTGCCGGCGGTAATGGCTGCCTTAAAAAGGCGATTGAGGATGCGATCCATGCCGTTGCAGGCTTGGCCCAGTTGCTGGGCTTTTTTCACCTGCGAGAGGATCTGCCCTTCTCCCAGCACCAAGCTATCTAGCCCGGCAGCCACCCGCATCAGGTGGGTTACCGCATCCTGGTAAAGAAGGGTAAACAGGTGCGGACGCAGTTGGGGCAAGGGGATCCCTTTCAGCTCAGCCAAGAACTGCATCGTCTGCCGGACACCACTCTCCATTTCTGAGGTGACGATGTAGACCTCCAGCCGGTTACAGGTGCTGAGGATCGCAGCCTCCTCAATGTGGGGGTGGGCGCGAAGCTGCTGGATCGTCTCTCCCACCTCCGCCTCCGCGATGCTGAGGCGCTCCCGAATCTCTACGGGAGCTGTGCGATGGCTAAGACCGACAACCGCGATAAACATGCCTCTCCGTCGTCTGTACAGCAACAGCAAAAGTTATTAAAAACAAAAACTCTGAACAAAAGCAAATATTGTTTCAGAGAGAAAGCAAGAGCTGTGACCGATACGAGGGGATCCCTTGAGTCGGTTCCAGCAAGCTTAGGTAACTTTTCTCAGCCTACCTAAACCCTAAGACCAGTATCGAACCGGTTTTGCCGGATTTTGCTGAAGAGTTATTACGTTTTTGCGGGTTGGGTCTTGATAGACTTCGTAACTTTCCCAAAAAGGCAAGGGCGACCTCCAGCAGGGGAAAGCCGCCCCGATCTCCGAGGATGTTGGGTAGGGGATCCCTCAGCGCAGTTGCAGGCCGCGGGGCTGCTGGCCATCTTTCATGTGGATGGTATCCACAAAGCGCACCGTGCGGGATTGGCTGGAAATCACCAAGGTCTCGGTGCGGGCCCCGCCCCCGAAGAAGCGCACCCCGCGCATCAAGTCGCCATCGGTGATCCCGGTGGCAGCAAAGAGCACTTCCTTGCCACTGGCCAGCTCTTCACACTCCCACACCTTGTCGGGATCCTCGATGCCTTTTTCTTTGAGTTCCCGTCGCGTTTCCTCCACGGGTGGCAAGTAGGTGCCTGCCTGAACCACCTCGGGATCGTAGATCAGCCGACCCTGGAAGTGGGCGCCCAAGCACCGCAGAGCGGCTGCCGAGATCACCCCCTCAGGAGCAGCTCCGATCCCCATCAGAGCATGAATGCCGGTGCCGTTGAAGCCCGCCGAGAGAGCCGCCGAGATGTCGCCATCGGTGATCAGCTTCACCCGCGCCCCCGCCTCTCGAATTTGGCGAATCAGATCGAGGTGGCGCTTGCGATCCATGACCACCACCGTCAGATCGGAGATCTCCCGATCCAGGCTTTCGGCGATGATCTTGAGATTTTTCTCTGGCGGATAGTCGATGTGCACCTTGCCCTTAGCCTGGGGCGGAGCTGCCAGCTTCTGCATGTAGATGTCCGGGGCATGGAGAAGGCCACCTTTCTCAGAGATGGCCAGCACGGCCATGGAGCCGTTTTGGCCTTTGGCCACCAGGTTGGTGCCCTCACAGGGATCCACAGCGATGTCGATCTCCACCAGCTCTTCCACACGGCAGAACTGCTCAGCATCCGGGCGGGTACAGATGCCCACTTCTTCGCCGATGTAGAGCATGGGGGCCTCATCGCGGGTTCCTTCCCCGATGACGATGCGACCGCGCATAGGGATCTGGTTGAGTTTCTCCCGCATGGCCTCTACAGCCACCTGGTCGGCGGTCTTGTTGTCCCCTTTGCCCATCCAGCGGGCGGCGGCAATGGCAGCCTGCTCCACGACTTCGATGATCTCTAGCCCCAACTTGTTGTCCACGATGTGCCCCCTTGCTGATCTCGGAATGGTGAAGGCCAACTTAAGGATATCTTCAGACTCTTCCCCTCAGTTTACCAGGGCAGGCTTCTCCTCGGGATCCCATTCTCTCAACCCCAATAAGCTGAGAGAACAAATCTCCCAAAGCCAGTCAGGAAGAGCGATCCCCGTCTTGGCGGCTTACTATTGCCGCTTGGGGATCAGGGATGGTAGCCTATTTTAAGGGCAATAAGTTTTTCTTAACACCATTAAAAAAACGCAATGAAAAGATACGCTTTTGTCAACCGTTCCGGACAGGTTCAGGTGATCCGCACGATCCCCGGCCACTGGGAGCGCACCCTCTTTCCCGGCCAGCAGGCGATTTTTGAGGCGGAGCCGGACGACTATCTGGAAGTCTACAGTTGCTGCTGCTCCACCGCCATCCTGGAAGAGCGCCGCCTCTGTCGCTATCTGGTGGATTCTTCCTCGCCTGAGGTTGACCTCTACCTGTGGTCATCTTCGCAACGGGGAACTCTGGCGGATGCGTTGAATGGTTGACAGGCTCTAGCGGCTGGCTGCCCCATAGGGGCAAGAGGACTGGGTTTGCCCAGGATAACTAGATTGGGGATCGCCTCTCCTGAGGCCGATCCCCGAGTTTTTCAGAGGGCGGACGCGGCTCTGGAGAAGGGGCATCGGGGGGACGGGTCAGGCAACTGCCCCGCGCAGCGTCGCGAAAGGTATCGATGCGCTCCACGCAATTTTGATGGCCGCAATAGGGGCAATACAGGCGATCCCCAGGTTGGGGCTCCACATCGGCCTGGCTCCACCACCGCCGACAGCGGTCACAACAAAAGTGATAGAGGAACTCCAGCGCCACTCTCATGGGATCCCTTGCAGAGCTGAGCCGATCAGCATGGAAAAATGGGCATTATCCGGATCCCAGCAGTTGGGATCCGTCGCTATCTATTTAAGGCAGAGTCATTATGAGTATGGTATGTTAGGTTTGGTTTACATTTGCACTTTACCGCAAGGAGCGTTGATTTATGTCTCAGGAAGGATGCCTGCGAGTGGGGCAGCCCGCTCCCGATTTTTCCGCCACCGCCGTCTATGACATGGAATTCAAGACGGTGAAGCTCTCCGACTACAGGGGTAAGAAGTATGTGGTGTTGTTTTTCTACCCCTTGGACTTCACCTTTGTCTGCCCAACGGAGATCACGGCCTTCAGCGACCGCTATGACGACTTTGCCAAGCTGGATACCGAGATCCTGGGTGTTTCAGTGGATAGCGAATACTCTCACCTGGCCTGGATTCAAACCGACCGCAAGGCTGGAGGGGTGGGTGAGCTGAGGTATCCTCTGGTCTCTGACCTGAAAAAGGAGATCAGCGCTGCCTACAATGTCCTGGATCCGGAAGCGGGTGTGGCGCTGCGCGGCCTGTTCATCATCGACAAAGAAGGGATCATCCAGCACGCCACCATTAACAACCTGGCCTTTGGCCGTAGTGTGGATGAAACCTTGCGCACCCTGCAAGCCATCCAATACGTGCAATCTCACCCCGATGAAGTTTGCCCGGCCAACTGGCAGCCCGGCCAGAAAACCATGCACCCCGACCCAGTGAAATCCAAGGAGTTCTTCGCGGCGATTGCCAAGTAGGTTGGCCCCTGGGATCCCTGGCTACATATAGGAGATCCCCAGCGCTTCCGGGCGTAGCTTCAGCTCAAGGTGGGCTGGAGCTTTTTTGTCGAAAACAGGCAAGCAAAAGATCCCCCGACCTTGCTAGGGGATCCTGAAACCCAGTAGGGAGCGAAGCTGTGGGGAGTTCAATCCCAGGGTTTCCCGCCGGTGAACTTGTAGGTAATCGGCTCTTTGTTTTTGCCGATGTTGCGATCCACTTTGCCGACGGGCTCACGGCCTTCGTTGACCTTCTCGGGAAAGACGCCGTCTTTGGGATGCACCAACACAGGCTCCCCCCCCGCGGGAATGCGGAAGATCTGGTAGTCGTTGATCTTGTAGTCGGATCTCAACTGGGCACCCAGCGCCAAACACTGCTCTTTGCGGGCAAAGGTGAGAAAGTTTTTGCCTTCCACCATTTCGGCAGCGCCGCCGGTGGGCATTTCAAACACCTGCCCCGGCTTGCCCGTCCAGGTGATGACGTATTTTTCTTCGGTTTCGGCTGCGCTCAACAGCCCCCCGGTGGATCCCCCAAATAGAGGCAGCTTTGCTCCCTGACGAGGATCGCCTTCCATCACAGCCATAGTCTACCTTTCTCAACTCGTTGTGGTTTGCGGTGGTTTGCCTTGTCCAAACCGCGGTTTGCGGCGCGAAGCACTTTGAATCTACCACTGACTCGATTTTTGGCCCCAGTTCCGCCTGGGAACTGTAATCTTTCGTAGCAGACCGGCTTGCTCTCGGACGGATCCCTGGGCGCCCTGTAGGCCACCATAGAACAAGCCGGAGACCCACAGCTTTCTGGAAAAGGAACAGCGCCCATGGCCCAGTGGTCCCTCCATCCCAGCTCGCAATCCAACGCTAGGGTCATTCTCATTCCCACCGCCTTTGGCCACGATACTCAGGCTCCGATGGCCATTCTCAATGCCGGTTCGGAGCTGTGTGCCTTCGAGCCGAGGTTGGGGATCGATGTGGATAAGCTGGCGGTGGCGCAGTTGCCGGGGCTGGTGGATGAGCCTCCCTACGGCATGTGTGAGGCGGCGGTGACTCAAGCTTGGAGACGACAACAATGGCCGGTGCTGTTGCCTTCGGTCTTGGCCGCCAGTTGGGGGGCCATTCGTGCCCTCTGGAAGCACTACCCAACTCTGAGTGTGGTGCATTGCAGCGCTCATGCCAACCTGATGCCGCCCCCAGAGATGACCCAGCCGGATCAAGATACAAGCTATGGCAGTGCTGCCTGGGTGGAGTTGCTCTATCAGCACAAGCTGCCGGTGATCCATGTGGGATTGCGCAGCGGCAGTGCGCGGGCCTACGCATGGCTGAAAGCCCACCACAGCCCAATATTCTGGGCCCAAGATGGCTGGGATCCCCAGCAGGTGGTGGCCTCTTTGCCGGATCAACCGGTGTTTTTGGTGGTGGACTGCAGTGTGCTGGATCCTTCCTTAGCGCCCGCCGTGCATCACCCAGAGCCAGGGGGGGTGAGTTGGTTGCAACTGTTGCAGACCTGTGAGGCCATCTTTGCTGCTCGTCCTGTGGTTGGCCTTTCGCTGGGAGGGGTGGCGGTGGGATCCGCAACACGGCAAACCGCTCGTGTGGTGGCCCGCCTGCTCAATTGGTTGCTGGCCTGCTATGCCCTTCACTCCCTGAAGGTGACTGCTCAACCGCAACCTGTCCAGACGGTTTAAGCTGCTCAGGTCTGAACATTCATTTGGGATGGTCGAATGAACCTCTATCGCCGAATAATCTTCCCGCGGCTGTTGGATTTAGCTCTCTCGGGGGAAGGGATGGAGCGCTATCGGCGGCAGCTTCTGGCCCATGTGCAGGGATCCGTTCTGGAGATTGGTTTTGGCACCGGCCTCAACCTATCCTGCTACCCAGAGCACATTCGCAAGATCACAGGGGTAGATCCCAATCCCGGCATGGGATCCCTGGCTCGTCGGCGCATTGCCTCTTCTCCCATCGCCGTTGATTGGCAGGTGGCGGATGCCCAGGAACTGCCTTTTCCAAGCCAGAGTTTTGATAGCGTGGTTAGCACCTGGACATTGTGCAGCATTCCCAATGTGGCCAAGGCTTTAGGGGAAATCCGGCGGGTGTTGCGAGCGGGGGGCAAGCTGTTTTTTCTCGAACACGGCCTCAGTGAGGATCCCCAGGTGCAAAGATGGCAAAATTGTCTTAACCCTATACAAAAGGTAATCGCAGATGGCTGCAACCTAAACCGAGATATGGCTCGGTTGATCCAGGGAGCGGGGTTTCGGTTTGAGCAACTGGAGCGGTTTTATATGGCCGACCAGCCCAAGTTTATCGGCTACACCTATCAAGGCATAGCACTCCCTGACCCGGAAGGAAGCTGCGGATCCCAGGGGGCTTGAGCAGCCACCGATTCTTCAATGGCTCTCTACCTGTTCGCCTTTCTAATCACACAGTTGCAGACGGGATTGCGGCTGCCGCATGGCCGGGTCGATCTCGTAGGTCAGCTCAAAGTTGATCACCCGCCAGCGCTGAGGGGATCCACCCCTATCCTCTGGGATTTGGGAGCTGAAGCTGACGGGCAAGCCATAGAGGCGAGGTGGGCCAGGACGACGGTGGGATCCCTGCTCCAGATAAGGGGTGAGCAGCTGGCGGTAGCGCTCGGCCACGATCACCTGAGTGGCTCGCATTCCTTGCATGCGCAGCCGATCCAATTCTTCATGAATCTCAAAACGGATCCCATCGGCGTGGGTGTGCTGACGAAACCAGCGACCTTCCCAAAAGCGCCAGCGCCGTCCGGATTGCAGGTGTACCAGCTCCTCTTGTTCAGCATCCGCCTCAAATGCACCATGGCGAGGGCAGAGGTAGGTATCGGTCAGGGTGAGGGCCGCAATCGTTTGCCGACAGTGGGGGCACTGAATGCTGGGGCCGAAGATCGGGTAGGAAAAGGCAACAGTCATAGGAAACCCCACAAAACGCGGCTGGATATCTGGGCAAATCCGCAGTTGTCCACATTATAGATGTTGGCTTTTGGGGATCCCCATGACAAAACCGGGGGAGATCTTCTAAAGTAGTAACGAGGGGAATGCACCAAGAGTCTGCATCGACTCTGGGCAAGCCCTGAGCAATCTCCACGATGACAACGGGGAGTGGGTAAAGCCCACTTCTTTGCTTTTTGAGGGGGCTTACTGTCCCCTTTGCCAGCTCCGGCTCCAAGGGGTTTGGATCTGGCTGCAGCACCGGGTTGGTGACAAGTTGGTTATGGTTCACCCTCTTATTCCGCAGTTGGAGAGCTTGGCCCGTCCCGTGGCCGCTCAACTGGGATACCAGTTGGTGCAGATGGTTTTCCACACCAACCAGCATCCGCCAGTTCTGCGGGTGGATATTCGTCCACTGGATCCCGACCGAGAAACCAGCCATGCCGATTGCGAAGCCATGAGCCAAGCCTTGGAAGTCGAGCTGGATCGGGTGGATCTGATCCCAGGCCAGTATGTGTTGGAGGTGTCCAGCCCTGGCATCAGCAACCTTCTCACCAGCGATCGCGACTTTGTGGTTTTCAAGGGATTCGCGGTGGAGGTGACCTTGGATCCACCCTACAAGGGCAAAGCCGTTTGGTCAGGACACCTGCTGGGTCGGGATGAGGAGAGGGTTGCCTTATCCCTCAAGGGGCGGCGAGTTCAGTTGCCCCGCGCTTCGGTGCAGCGGGTTGCCCTCTCATCGGAAACTGACTAGGAGACCGGAGATAGAGAGAGCGTTTGACCGCAGGTGGTGCGGCCCTCCCTTCGCATCAGAGATGCGGGTTCAGTTCCCGCTGGGGAGCAATAGCAACAGCAAGTTTCACGAAGTTTGTGCAGGAGGACAGTGGTTATGGCGATGGTGCCTCTGCCGGGTTTGGCGGAAATGGTGGAGATGATCTCGCGGGAGCGCAACTTGCCCCGCCATGTGGTCACCGATGCCCTGCGAGAGGCGCTGCTCAAGGGCTACGAACGCTACCGCAAAACCATCCAGCGAGATGTGGTCTTCGCAGAAGACCACTTCCGCAATTTCGATGTGGAGTTGGATGTGGAGGCAGGAGGCTTTCGCGTTTTGGCCACCAAAGCCATCGTTGAGCAGGTACAGGATCCGGATCACGAGATCTCTCTGTACGACGTGCAGCAGGATTACCCAGAAGCCGAAGTAGGCTGGGAAGTCACAGATGATGTCACCCCACAACAGGCGGAATTTGGCCGCATGGCGGCCATCCAAACCAAGCAGGTGCTGGCGCAAAAGTTACGGGATCAGCAGCGCCGTCTGATTCAGGAAGAGTTCCGCGATCTGGAAAAAACCGTACTGCAGGCACGGGTGCTGCGCACCGAGCGGCAGACGGTGATCATGTCGGTATCCAGCGGTTTTGGACAACCTGAGGTGGAAGCAGAACTGCCCAAGAAGGAACAGCTGGCCAGCGATCGCTACACTCCCAACGCGGTGATGAAGGTCTATCTCAAGAAAGTCTATGAGGGATCCCGGCGGGGGCCACAGCTTTTGGTTTCCCGGGCCGATGCTGGCTTGGTGGTGAACCTGTTTGCCAACGAGGTGCCAGAAATTGAAGAGGATATCGTGCGGATTGTGGCAGTGGCGCGGGAGGCCAACCCCCCTTCCCGAAATGTGGGGCCACGTACCAAGATTGCGGTCGATACGGTGGAGCGGGACGTGGATCCAGTGGGGGCCTGTATTGGCGCGAGGGGATCCCGGATTCAGGCGGTGGTAGCAGAGCTGCGCAACGAGAAAATCGATGTCATCCGCTGGTCGCCGGATCCTGCCACTTACATTGCCAATGCCCTCAGCCCGGCCAAGGTGGTGGAGGTGCGGCTGGTGGATCCGGAAATCCAGCAGGCCCATGTGTTGGTCAACAGCGACCAGCTCAGTTTGGCCATCGGCAAAGAGGGGCAAAATGTGCGCCTAGCAGCCCGCCTCACCGGTTGGAAAATCGACATCAAGGAAGTGGAGAGCTACCGCGCAGCGCTGGAGGAGGCCCAAGCCCAAGGGCTGCCCTATCCCTTCATCACTCCGGCGGCACTGGAGCGCTTCCAGCGGCGGGCAGAGCGGGCTGCTTTGGGCCTAGAGGATGAGGAATACGAAGAAAAGCGCCGCCTGGAGGAAGAGGAGCTGGCGGGGGACGATAGGCTGGAAGAAGACTGGGCTGACGAAGAGGAGGACTTCGACTACGACGCCGAGTTCGACATTGCCCAGCCGAAGGGGTAATGATATACGCTCTACCCTCACTTTGCCCGTACACTTTGCTCGTAGAGGGCGGCTTCTGCCGGAAGTCTGGGCTTTGGAATGAGTTTTGCTGCAGGGGATCGCGGTTGCACCGAGACCGCAATGGCGCATGTGGGGTTTTCCTGCCTGCTTGGGCAGAACTGCCCTGTTCCGGCAATCTGCATTG
>NZ_JANSHS010000093.1:0-939 GCF_047461695.1 Synechococcus sp. R6-7 | reverse complement strand
AGCTTATTATTGACTAGAGTCATGCTCTCGCTGGCCGAGAAAAAACCCTTGATAGGATGGGGAGTAGAACGTACCCTTGAGCCTTCTCGTCATGATCACCCTGACCGATAGCGCCATCCAAGAGTTGAAGCGCCTGCGCAGCAAGTACGAAAAAGAGGGATCCCAGCCCATCCTGCGTCTGGGGGTCAAGCCGAGCGGCTGCTCTGGCCTCTCTTATGTGATGAACTTCGAGTCTCAGGCCAACCCTGACGATCATACCTTCGACTTTGGGGATATCCAGGTGGCAGTGGATCCCTTGAGTATGACCTTGATCAGCGGCACCACCGTCGACTTTTCCGAGGATCTGCTGGGGGGCGGTTTCCGCTTCAGGAACCCCAATGCAATAGCTAGCTGTGGGTGTGGCACCTCCTTTGCCACTGCCGAGACTGCTGCTGTCGTTGGTCACTAAAGTCTCAATCGCTGCCTCCCACCCGCCTTTGGGCGTCAACGGTTGGAGGGCTCTAGGCTGGGCAGCCAAAGGACAAACCAAGTCCATCCCTTCTGGCTGGTGACCCGGATTTGGCCCTGCAGATACTCCACCCAATGCTTCACCAAGGCCAGTCCAAGGCCGCTGCCCGGCTGCGCCCAGGGATCCTCAGAGGGCACCCGGTAAAAGCGCTCGAAAAGGTGGGGCAGGTGGTCAGGCTCGATTTGGGCGGTGTTGCCAATCCTTAGCTCAACCCCACCGGGAAAGGCTTGCACCTCCAAGCGGAGGGTTCCGCCCGGCTGGGTGAACTTACAGGCATTTTCCAGCAGTTCCTTCAGGATCAGGGTTAGCCGCTGCGGGTAGCTGTAGAGCACTGCCGGGAATGAGGTCAGCTCTGCCATCTCCAGCTTCAGTTGCCGAGCCTGAGCCCGTTCTCGCACCCCGTCGAGCAGGCTTGTGCAAAGGCTGTGGAG
>NZ_JANSHS010000092.1:0-5086 GCF_047461695.1 Synechococcus sp. R6-7 | reverse complement strand
GGGGGCTCACCCAAACCCTCCTGCAACGGGCAGGTATCGATCCGAGGCTGGTGCGGGATAAAGTGGAAAGCTTCATCAACCAGCAGCCCAAGTTGGCGCGGGTGGATCAGCTCTACTTGGGTCGCGGCCTGGAAACCACCCTGGATCGGGCCGAGGAGTTTCGCAAAGAGTACGGCGATGATTTCATCTCGGTGGAGCACTTGTTTTTGGGATCCCTGCAAGATGAGCGGGTGGGCAAGCGGGTCTTGGCACCCCTGGGCCTGACGGTAGAGCGCCTCAAACCGGTCATCAAAGAGGTGCGAGGCAAACAGCGGGTCACCGACAAAAACCCCGAATCCCGCTACGAAGCCCTGGAGCGCTATGGCCGCGATCTCACCCAGGCGGCCCGCGAAGGGAAGCTGGACCCGGTGATCGGGCGAGATGACGAGATCCGCCGCGTCATTCAGGTGCTCTCCCGCCGCACCAAAAACAACCCCGTCCTCATCGGCGAACCCGGCGTGGGGAAAACAGCCATTGTGGAGGGCCTAGCCCAGCGCATCAACCGGGGAGATGTGCCGGAGTCTCTGAAAAACCGGCGAGTCATTGCTCTGGACATGGGCGCTCTCATTGCCGGGGCCAAGTACCGCGGGGAATTTGAAGACCGCCTCAAAGCTGTGCTCAAAGAGGTCACTGAATCCGAAGGCCAGATCATCCTCTTCATCGACGAGTTGCACACCGTTGTCGGCGCCGGGGCCGGCGAAGGGGCCATGGATGCCGGCAACTTGCTCAAACCCATGCTGGCGCGGGGCGAGTTGCGCTGTATCGGCGCCACCACCCTGGATGAATACCGCAAGCACATCGAAAAAGATGCGGCCCTAGAACGCCGCTTTCAGCCGGTGTACGTGGATCAGCCTTCGGTGGAAGATACCATCTCCATCCTGCGCGGCCTCAAAGAGCGCTACGAGCTGCACCATGGGGTCAAAATCAGCGACTCCGCCTTGGTGGCGGCAGCGGTGCTCTCCAACCGCTACATCTCCGAGCGCTTCCTGCCCGACAAAGCCATCGACCTGGTGGACGAGGCGGCGGCCAAGCTGAAGATGGAGATCACCTCCAAGCCCGTCGAGCTGGACGAGATCGACCGGCGCATCATGCAACTGCAGATGGAGGAGCTCTCCCTGAAAAAAGAAGATGATGCTGCCTCTAGAGATCGCCTCAGCAAAATCGAGCAGGAGCTGGCCAACCTGACGGAGCGACAACGGGAGTTGAATGCTCGCTGGCAATTTGAAAAAGAGGCTATCGAACGCCTGCAAAGCCTTAAAGCCGAGCGGGACGCCGTCAAGCTTCAAATCGAACAGGCTGAACAAAAATATGACCTCAACCGCGCTGCCGAGCTCAAGTACGGCAAGCTGATGGAATTGGAGCGGCAAATCCAAGAGCAGGAGGCTCACCTGGCCAAGCTGCAGGCCAACGGCGAGCCGCTGCTGCGGGAGCAAGTGACTCCCGAAGATATTGCCGAGATCGTCTCCCGCTGGACGGGGATCCCAGTCACCAGCCTGATGGAGTCGGAAAAGCAGAAGCTGCTGCGCCTGGAAGCCCATTTGCACCAGCGGGTGGTGGGCCAAGACGAGGCGGTAGCCGCCGTAGCGGCAGCCATTCGGCGCGCCCGGGCCGGCATGAAGGATCCCAATCGCCCCATCGGCTCTTTCCTGTTCATGGGGCCCACTGGCGTGGGGAAAACCGAGCTGGCCCGTGCCTTGGCGGAGTTCCTCTTCGACACTTCCGAGGCGATGGTGCGCATCGACATGTCCGAGTACATGGAGAAGCACTCGGTCTCTCGTCTAATCGGAGCTCCTCCAGGCTACGTGGGCTACGAAGAAGGCGGGCAGCTCTCCGAGGCGGTGCGGCGACGCCCCTACTCGGTGGTGCTGTTTGACGAGGTGGAAAAAGCCCACCCGGATGTCTTCAACATCCTGCTGCAGGTGCTGGACGATGGCCGCATCACCGACTCCCAAGGGCGGACAGTGGACTTCAAAAACACCATCATCATCATGACCAGCAACATCGGCAGCGATCTCATCCTGGAAATTGGGGCCGATGAAAGCCGCTACGAGGAGATGAAAACTCAGGTGCTGGCCATGCTGCGGCACCACTTCCGACCGGAGTTCCTCAACCGGGTGGACGAGCTGATCATCTTCCACGCCCTCACCAAAGAGCAAATTCGCCAGATTGTCGGCCTGCAAATGCAGCGGGTGGAAAAGCTGCTGGCAGATCAGCAAATCGAGATCCTGCTCACCGAAGAAGCCAAGGACTACCTGGCAGAGGTGGGCTACGACCCCGTGTTCGGGGCCCGTCCCCTGAAGCGGGTGATCCAGCGGGAGATCGAAAATCCCATTGCCACCAAGCTGCTGGAAAACGAGTTCCTACCCGGCGACCGCATTTTGGTGGATGTAGCCAACGAGCGGTTGATCTTCCGCAAGATCGGCTCTCAGCCCAGCCAAGAGCCGCCGGCGGCTGTGGCCGTCAGCTAAGTCGGGGTCCTTCCGTCAAAGCGTAATCACTTGGTCAGGTGGGTTGTCCTTCAAGGCCTCGTAGAGGTCAGGGAAACAGCCCACCTGCACTCCTTTGACGACGTTTTTGGGAACGCACCGAGCTGGCTCTCTGCGCCCGCGTCCTTGAGCGTCGCACCAGCGGGGTTCCCCTTCGGCTAGGTTGCGCTCCAGAGCGCACATGTCACACATCATCAGCAGGATGTTTTGCTCTTGGGCAACTTTGGCCAAGCGCTCGCCAATGGGATCCCCCTGCCGCAAAACAAAGCAGTTGTCGTCGAAAAAGAACATGCCCACCACCTGCGCTCCATGCACCCCTGCTTCTAGCTGGGGCAGGATCATCTGGCCCAACTTATAGGTGCCGCAGCGAGGGTGAGTGAACACGTAGGCAACTTTCATGAGGCCCCCTTGCCGTTTCCAATTTTGATTATCAGTAATTATCATTTTCAGAGTAACACGAGTTTCTGGGCCAGAGTTGCCGGACCCAGCAGGCCGAGGTGTGTGGTGATCGGCGAACCAGCCTGAGACCGTTCCTGATGCTTTTGCGCCATCCCGCCCTCAGGCCTGGCTTCTCTCCCACAAAGGGAGAGGGAAGCTAGGATAGGCTACTGCGCCACTTCTGTCCTGCTGCTATCGGAAGCCCTTGCGGGATAGCAGGGATCCCTGGCTAGCGCTGAAACTGAAGAGCTTTTCCCCGCACCGAGGGATCCACCTGGCCGTTTTGAAAGGCAATCTGTCCGCCCACGATCGTGACTAGGGGCCAGCCCACCAATTCCCAGCCCTCGAAGGGACTCCAGCCGCATTTGGTCAGCAGCTCTTCCCGCCGCACCGGTTTGGGTGTGTGGCGATCCACCAGCACCAGGTCGGCGTCGTAGCCCACCTGCAGCCGCCCTTTGTTGGGGATCCGGTAGAGGCGGGCCGGCGCCTCACACATCCACTGCACCACCTGCGCCAGCGTGCAGCGGCCCTGCTGGGCTGCCGTCAACATCAGGGGCAAGGCCGTCTCTACTCCCGGCATACCCGAGGGGGAGTGGGGATAGGGCTGAGCCTTTTCTTCCAAAGTATGAGGGGCATGGTCGGTGGCAATGCAATCCAGGATCCCGTCGTGCAGCCCCTGCCACAGTTGGGCCAGGTTAGCGGGATCCCGCAGGGGGGGGTTCATCTGGGCCAGGGATCCCAGCCGGGCGTAATCGGCGGTGCTGAGCAGTAGGTGTTGGGGGGTCACCTCTGCCGTCACCCAAGCTGGCTTGTGCTGGCGCAGCAGCTCCACCTCTAGACCGGTGGAAAGGTGCAAAATGTGTAGGCGATGGCGGTAGCGGGTGGCCAAGTCCAAAGCCCGCCGTGAGGCGATCAGGGCCGATTCCTCGTCCTGAATTTGCGAGTGAACGGCTACATCTGTGCGTCCGGCAAACAGGGCCTTACGAGCTGTGATGCGAGACAAATCTTCGGCATGGACGGCAATTAAAAAGTTGGGATCCGTTTCCCCGAAAATCCGCTCCAGCGCCGCCTGATCATCCACCAACAGGGGCCCATGCATGGATCCCATGAAGATTTTGATGCCACAGGCTCCCTGCACCGTTTGCAACTCTTCTAAGTTATCGGCAGTGGCCCCGATGAAAAAGCCGTAATTGACCACACACTTGCTGCCTGCACGGGCCAACTTGTCATCCAGCGTCGCTTGGTCAATCGTCAGCGGGTCGGTGTTGGGCATCTCCAAAAAGCTGGTCACCCCGCCCCGGGCACAGGCCCAGGATCCCGTCTGCAGGTCTTCTTTGTGCTCGCGGCCCGGCTCGCGGAAGTGAACTTGCGGATCGATCACCCCCGGCATCAAGGTATGGCCCTCGGCGTCGATGACCTTGGCCACCCCTTCTGGCGAGAGGTTTTGGCCGATTTGGGCAATGCGCCCCTCCCGCACCAGCACATCCCCCCGCCAGGGATCCCCTTCCGGCACCAGCAGCTCAGCATTTCGGATCAGCAAATCTCCAGACAAAGCTCCGCCCTCCCCCAAAGGCGCTCTCAAGATAAAGACTATTGACTTGGCTCCGCCAGCACAACCGCATCTGGATCCACTGACAGATGGGCGATCAGCCGATCCACCAACCGCGAGAGGGTTGCCTGTTCTTCTGGGCTGAGACAGCCGTAGGTTTGCTCCCGCAACTGCCAAATCAGAGGGGGTAAAACGTCTTTCAGCTCCTCCCCTGCAGGTGTGAGGTAGACCCGCCAAATCCGCCGATCCTCAGGATCTCGCTGCCGCCGGATCAGCTCCCGTTTTTCCATGCCATCCAACACCCCGGTCATGGTGCCCCCCAACTGCTGCAAGCGCTCACAAATAGTGGAAGTAGGGATCCCGTCTTCTTCCCAGAGGCAGCAGAGCACCACCCAATGGGAGATGGTCAGGCCAAAAGGCTCTAAATAGGACTGGAACTTCCGCCGCACCAATTGAGACAACAGCCGAATGCGGTAGCCCAGGGAGTTGGGGGCGAGAATGTCATGCCACCGTTCCAGGAAAGCCTGCTTTTCCGATTGAACCATCTCCCCGGTTTGACTGTTTCCCATCGGCG
>NZ_JANSHS010000091.1:0-3942 GCF_047461695.1 Synechococcus sp. R6-7 | reverse complement strand
TCCGTAAAACCTTTTTCCCCAACCGAGAGGGGGTGATCAAAACCCTGATCGATCGCTTTCGCTATCCTCGCCTAGGGCCAGGCCAGATGTGGGAGCGCGTTCAAACCTTGCTGGCAGAAGCCGGGCAGCCGGTACAACTGGATCGCAAGGTTACGGCAATCCACTGGAACCGGGCCGGAGTTCAAGCTGTACAAGCCTGTTCTCAAGGGGGAGAGACCTTTTGGGTGACCGGCGAGCAGTTCATTTCCACCATGCCGCTGCGCTCTCTGGTGCGGGCTTTGGTACCTGCAGCACCGGAGCCGGTGCGAGAGGCTGCCGAACAACTGCGGTATCGGGATTTTTTGACGGTGGCTTTGCTGGTGGATGAGCCCAACCTATTTCCAGATCACTGGATCTACATTCACGATCCCTCGGTGCGGGTGGGGCGTATCCAAAACTTCAAGAATTGGAGCGCGGACATGGTTCCGGATCCCTCGGTCACCTGCTTGGGTTTGGAGTATTTTTGCTCAGCGACGGATCCCTTTTGGGGACAAACCGATGGGGATTTGATGGCCTTGGCAACGCTGGAATTGCAGCGGTTGGGCCTGCTGGGGAAGGCAAAGGTTTTGGGCGGCACAGTCATTCGCGCCCCGAAAGCCTACCCGGTTTACAATCACGGCTATCAAGCTCACATCCAGACCATTCGAACCTTTTTGGAAGAAGCACTGCCCAATTTGCAGGTGGCAGGCCGCAACGGCATGCACCGCTACAATAACCAGGATCACGCCATGATGACGGGCCTTTTGGCCGCTCGCAACATTGTGGCGGGGGAACGGCGCTACGATGGGTGGCGGGTCAACCAAGATGCTGAGTATCTGGAAGAGGAGGATTCGACAGCGGCCTTGGCGGGAGGACGGGCCGTGCCCCAGGTGCTGGGTCGCCGGAGTTAGCGGCGGAAGGGATCCTGCTTCGATCCAGCTTCGCCATCCAACACCTCTAGGATGGCCTTGGCAGCGCGAGCCAGAACGCCGGGTTCTCCCAGGGCCGCCCGCATCGCGGCGTAGTCGGCTTGCAGTTGGGCTTTGCGTTCGGGCCGAGTTAGCAACTCCAGCGCCAGTTGGGCAATCTTCTCTGGCTGGGCCTGCTCCTGCAGCAACTCCGGGACAATGGGGCGCATCTGCACCAGGTTGGGCGGAGACATGAAGGGCACCGACACCCTCAGCCAATGGCGGGCGATCCAGAAGGTGAGGGGGTTAAGGCGATAGATCACCACCTGGGGGATCCCCAAGATGGCCGTCTCCAAGTTCACCGTGCCCGACTTGGCCAACACCAAATCAGCCGCTGCCAAGGCGAGGTGATGAGCTTTGTGGGGGGAGAAGAAGGGCAGAGCTTGGGGATCCAAAAGGGTGAGGTTGAGCCCAAGGCGGCGGGCAGCCTGCGCAATCGGGGCAGCAAAACGGGGCGAGGCCAGGGGCACCCAAAACTGTGCCTGAGGCAGGTGAGCTTGCAACAACTGAGCCGCCTTGAGCAAGACAGGCAGAACCGAGCGCAGCTCTTGCCGACGCGAAGCCGGCACCACCACCACCACCGTGGCTTCGGCAGGGATCCCCAACTGGGCTCTGGCGGCAGCACGGCTGGGCACAGCGGCCAAAATATCCAACAGGGGATGGCCCACATACTGGACATGGGCTCCTGCCGCCGCGTAGTAGCGGGCTTCCTCAGGGAAAATCGCCAACATCAGCCGCATCTGCTGGGCCAGTTGGTAGGTGAGGCGGGCATCCTGCGACCACACCCACTCTTGGGGAGCAATGTAATAGACGGCAGGGATCTGCCGCCGTTGCAGCAGACGGGCAATGCGGCTGTTGACGCCGATGTAGTCCACCAGCACAGCCACATCTGGCGGGTCTTGGGCCAAAAAGCGGCGAATCTTCCATTCCGTCCAGAGGGCGGGGCCGATAAAGGGAAGAGCCTCTAAAATGCCAACAGAGCTGATCTCGGTGGTGCGGTGCAACAGACGGGCCCCCGCAGCAGCCATGCGCTCCCCTCCCACGGCGGTGATGCGCAGTTGAGGGCGCTGGCGCAGCAATTCTTCAATCAGATGGCCGGCCTGCAGATCCCCTGAGACCTCGCCCGTGCAGATGAACAGGTGGCTCACTAGAGCTACGCTCCCGACCCCAATCTTTAGTCATCCAGCTCTGAAGTGCTCTGCACCGGCGGATCTTCCCCCCTCCCGCGCAGGGCCGGCAGAGGGCCACGTCGTTGGGGCTGGGAGAGGGAGTCTTCCAAAAATTGCAGCAGATGTTGCAGGGATCCCGTCTCGTCCACCCACTCTTTCCCCTGTAGGGAAAGGACATGGCGCTCTCCCTCCGCACCGCTGTTACAAACGACACACAGGCTGCTGCGCAGTGTTTGCAGCGCTTTTTCCAAAGGCAACCCTGAGCGGTACAAAAATCGGTAGACCTGCCGCAGCAAGGGCAGGGATCCCTCCATCCCTTGGGCTCGCCGCAGCCCCACCAAGTTCAGACCGCGGATGCGAGCCGGATGTCCTTCCACCAACATGTAGGGGGGAACGTCGCGGTCAACCCGGCTCATCGCCCCCACCATGGCCAAGCGCCCAATGCGGGTGAACTGGTGGATCCCGACCATGCCGCCAATGCGGGCTTGAGACTCGATGTGGATATGGCCGGCCAAGGAAACAGCATTGGTAATCACCACCTGATTTTCGATGACGCAGTTGTGGGCGACATGGGTGTAGGCCATCAGCAGGTTGTAATCTCCAATCAGGGTGGCTTCCCCTTCATTGGTAGCCCGGTTGATGGTGACGAACTCGCGGATGCGATTGCCTCTGCCGATTACCACTTGAGAGGGGGCGCCGCTGTACTTCAGATCCTGAGGCTCGGTGCCCACAACTGCTCCCGGAAAAATGTGGTTGCCCTCGCCGATTTCCGTCCAGCCATCGATCACCACATGGGCCCCCACCACCGTATGGGCAGCGATACGAACATGCTCGCCGATCACCGCATAGGGGCCAACCTGCACCGTTTCGTGCAGCTCAGCTTTCGGATGGATCACCGCAGTGGGATGAATCCGCTCCCGTGAGCGGTGCGGCGCACTTGCAGAGATGTTGGGAGTGGATCCCGCTGAAGCGAACGAACTCATTTCCGACCTAGCCAGCAACTGTGGTTACGCTCCCAACCCTGCGAAGGATCACCAAGACTTGACTCCAGGGGAGATGAGCCTTAGAGCTACGCCCCACTGTCGCGACAACATGTTTACCGTATCCCGACAGAAAGGCGCAAGCAGCCCCTGAGCCATCTTTCTATCCCAACACTTTATCTCAATTGCGAGAACACCCACACCGGAGCGCCTCCTGGATGGCCGCTGTTGGCCCATCAATCCACCAGGGAGAACATCAGCTCCCCCTCGGTTACCAGTTGCCCTCCCACCTGAGCGCGGCAGAACATCTTGCCAATGCGCCTCTGGCGAATGGTGAGCAAATCGGCGGAGAGCAGCAGCTGATCCCCCGGCAGTACCGGGCGGCGAAAGCGAACGCCATCGATCCCGGCAAACAGGGCCAAACGCCCGGCCACGTCCGGCAACTTGGTCAACACGATCCCCCCTATCTGGGCCATGGCCTCGACGATTAGGACGCCGGGCATGATGGGTCGGTTGGGGAAATGCCCTTGAAAAAAAGGCTCGTTGAAGGTGACGTTTTTCAGGCCCACCGCCCGTTGCCCCGGTTGATACTCCACAACCCGATCCACCAGCAAGAAAGGATAGCGATGGGGCAAGATCTCCAAAATCTGCTCCGTTGTGAAGACGGGGGGAGCGGTTGCCAATTGAGCGGCTGCCTCAGCCGAGAGAAGGGGAGGAGGAGAGACATCAGAGGACATGGTGAACCCACAGAGGCAGAGGACAAAACCAAATCCCGGACGGGGAGCATGACTCTAGTCAATAATAAGC
>NZ_JANSHS010000090.1:0-2931 GCF_047461695.1 Synechococcus sp. R6-7 | reverse complement strand
GGTCGCAGCAGCGTTGCGGAGCAATAACAGCTGGCAGCAAGGGAGAGCTAGAGCCGTTCCACCAGACGGGTGGAGCCCGACTGGGCGGCGACCCATCCCCCGGGCGCGCCATCTCGCTCAATGCGCAGCCAGACGGGCACCTGTCCCTCCCCAGCCTGCACCTCCACCACCCGTAGCAGGGCTTGGCGTGGGGCTGTCCCGACAATGGCTCCCGTCAGGCTGGGTTGCTGGCGAATGTTGAGGCCATCGTTGGAGATCACCCGCACCTGTTGTACTCCTTGCCACTCCGCCAGAGGGCCAGTTAGCTCAGGCGGGGGAGTGAGTTCCGTCTGGCCGGGATTGTCGTTCGCGGAGGCGTCGCGTAGCGATATGTCAACCGGCGGCTGCTCAATTTGCACCTGGGGTTGCTCCAGCGGTGGTGCCGGCGGCGGCGTGAACAGGCCCCGCAGCATTTGCCAGATGACCAGCAGGGAGAGAATGCCCACACCGACCACCCCGGCCACTCGCGTCAGCGGTGCGAAGCCCACGGCGGGAAGGGCAGGACGCTTACGGGATCCCAAGCGGCTGCGGCGGTAACGTTCCACTTCCTGCATTCCGCTCACGCCAGCTCCCTCCCGCTGAGGGGAACGGTCTTGGGCGCGTTCGCGACAGCGGTGCGGAGCACTAGAACTCTCATCGGCAAGAGAAGAGACGCCTGCTTTGGGGGTGCTGCGGTAAGAGGGCAAATCCGAGAGGCGCGGGGGTTCTGGCACCCCCTGTTGCCAAGGGGCGGGTGGGCGATACAATTCCTGGGTTGGCTCAGGACCCACCACGGCAGGCAAATGAGGTGGGGGATGGGGGACTTGTTCGCGACAGCGGTGCGGAGCACTGGGAGAGAGCATCCCTGCCGGCGGGTCTTCGCGGCTGGGCATTTCGTCCAGGTAAGCTTGTACTTGGGGGTTGTCGAAGTAGGCTTGCAACGTCACTTGGGCGGCTTCCAGACCGCGGAACTCCGGGAACACCTCCTCCTGAAACCATTTTTCTGTGAAGCGGCACAGACCCGGCAGATGGTCGGGAGAACCGGCGGAGTGTTCTTCGATAAACTGCAAGGCCTCTACTTCTTGGGTGGAGCGCAGATGGGCGAGCGCCTCTTCGGTCTGCCCCAGCAACAGACTACAGATGGCCTGCTCCAGATGCACATCCTGCCGCTGCGCCAGACGAGCCAGGTAGCCGCGAGCACGCCGCACCAGAGCCGGGCGGTTTTCCAGATAACCTGCCGCCAGCAACACCTGCACGGCCAAGTAGGCGGCCACCATCGAGGGACGCTCAGCCTCCCGCTCGAACAACTCCTGCTGTTCTTTGAGGGTGAGGTGGCGACGTACCCGTTGGATAAAGCGCAGGAAATCTTCGGTGCTGAGGCCAGAGCCATCTTGCCCCATCCCCTCGATGCCGCCCCGTTCGTCCAGCATGGCTTTGAGGAGAGCCAGTCCCTGCTGTCGCTCCCCGTTCCCATCAGCGGTGTGTCTTCCAGCTTGGGCGGGAGCACTTTGGCTGAGGAGTTGCAAAATGCGATAGGGGCGCAGCTTGCCCAAATCGATGCGGATCTCCGCTTGCATCTGCGGAAAGGCCTGATACTCCTCCAGCTCCGCCAAGCCCGCCTGTAAAGAACGCGCCGCCTCTTCGTAGGATCCCTGTTGCCAGGCTTCTCGACCCAGTTCCAGACGAGCGATGGCCCGCGCCAAAATGGCATCGGAACGAGCAGGGTGGCCCTGCTCCAACAGGTGTTGAGCCAAGTCCAAGGCAGCTTGGTATTCTCCGGCTTCGCAATACAAGCACAGCACTCCCGGTAGGTGCGCCTCCTCCACCGTCAAGGTGGGATCCGCCGGCATGAGATGTTCGTCGTAGTTTCGCCGTGCCTCAGGGTTCAGCAGCACAGAAGCCGCCTCTTGGATCATTTGAGCGCGAGCTTCCAGAGCCTGTGGCGAGAACTCCAGCAGCCAGGAGCGCTCGCCCGGCTTGAGATCGATCCGCTCCCGGTATGCCTGCTCAATCTGATGCTCATCTGCCCGTGCCGACAGCATCAAAACCCGATAGTAGTCGAGGGGCACCCGCACCGTCATGGTTTTTGTCCGCGCTCTCCTGTTCGTGCCAGCGGGACGGAGTCCTTGGACAACTTACCCGCATCGACTTAACTGTAGTCCTTTTCGTGGGTAAAAGGGATCCCCCCTCGGGAATCGCTGCTCCGCCCCTACCAGTTCCAGCTACCCGGCTCTCCTTTGAAAGGGCCTACGACCTTTGAGGTGATCCAACCGCCGTAGAAATCTCCGGGTTGAGGCCGGACTCGTTCTCCACCTACCCGGCACTCCTGCACACGGCCTGGATAAAAGGCAAGGTAGTCGCGGATGGGCAAAAACGCCGGGCTGGGATCCGGATAGCTCCAGGCGGCATCTACGGCTGTTTGGGATCCGACCTGAACTGTCCAGTAGCAGGCAGCCCCTTTGAACTCACAGAAAGAGGTGCGAGAGCTGGGGCGGAGATACTGCAGTCGAACGTCGGTGGGGGGAATGTAGTAGGTGGGCGGGTGGCTGGTTTCCAGGACGCGGTAGCAACGGCGGCTTTGGGCAATGAGCTCGCCATTGAAGAGAACTTCCACCAGTTCTGTGGTGGGCTCCAGACGAGGTGGGCGCGGATAGTCCCAGACAGATTCTTGTCCTGGATGGGGAGAAATCGGTTGGGGAGACATGGGTCAATATCTTCAATATCTAAAGCAGACGGGTGGCCTCCAGCAGTTTGGCGTACCGGATCAGCAGCAAAGACTGTTGCTCCGGCAGCGGCTGAATAACCCCCTGCTGCTGCAGACGGCTCAGTACCGCCAGGGCTGTCTCCCGGCTAACTTGGCTGATATCGGCCAAATCCTGGGGGGGAGGGTAGACAATGCGCATCCCCTGGGGG
>NZ_JANSHS010000089.1:0-6270 GCF_047461695.1 Synechococcus sp. R6-7 | reverse complement strand
GGGGGTGGGGGTGCGCATTGAGTTCGTCAACCTGCCCGGGAGAGGGATCTGGCCCTTTCCGGTGTGGTTGAGCCTGCTGATTACCCTGTTCTGGCTGGTGGGGATGGCCAACGCCATCAACTTCATGGACGGGCTGGATGGGCTGGCGGCAGGGGTGTCGGGAATTGCGGCAGTGGTGATGCTGATCGTAACCCTGCTGCTGGATCGACCGGCGGCGGCCATGCTGGCGGCGGCTTTGGCGGGAGCTTGCCTAGGCTTTTTGCGCTACAACTTCAACCCAGCGCAGATCTTCATGGGGGATGGGGGGGCCTATTTTTTGGGCTTTACCCTGGCTGGGATCGGGGTGATCGGGGTGGCCAAGGGGGTGACCACGCTGGCAGTAGCCCTGCCTTTCTTTATCTTGGCGGTGCCGATCCTGGATATGTCCACCGTGATCCTCAAACGGCTGGCCAGGGGGAAGTCGCCTTTCCATCCCGACAAAGGCCACTTGCACCACCGCTTGCTCAAAGCCGGCCTATCCCAGCGGCATTCAGTGCTGCTCATCTACGCCATGACCCTCTGGGGGGGATCCCTGGCCTTGGCCTTGGCGGGCTTGCCAGCAGGGGGCACCTACCTGGGCGGGGCCTCGCTGGTGTTGGCAGGGGTGGCTTGGGGGGCTTGGCAACGGCAACGAGCTTTGCCCTCGGAGGACAGGCCCGAACAGGAATATGTTGCTCCGCAATGCTGTTGCGACCAGGAATGTAAAGAAGATTGAGCTGGGCTTGTTCTCCATCGCTCGCCTGCCTAGACTGGAGGCGCTCTATATTTGTTGTTTTTTGTTTTGTTGTTTTTTGTTTAGCTCTGTGTTGCCTCATGCGCCCCACACCTGAGTTGGCAGCTCTCCTGCGCCGCACCGCGGATCGTATCCAATCCCAACACTGGGGCTTCTGGGACTGGGAGTACTGCTGGCGGGACAGCACCCGCTGCAATTGCGGCCTGCTGGTGCGAGAAGCCCTGGGCTGGGATCGGCAGCAACTCAGCCTGCGCATCCACCGCGGCACCTGGCGCTCCATTGCCCAAACCGCCTACCGAACTGTTGCCCTGGCCTTGAGGGATCCCTGGCAACTGGAGGGGCAGTGCGAGGCCACCGGCCTGCAGCTGGGGTATGTGTTCGAGAAAATGGCAGAGCTGGGGTTCGACCAACCGGAAGACTTTGCCGCCCTGGAGGAGCTGAGCGATCCCGTAATTCTGGCCCGCCTGGCGGAAAAAGGTGTGGAGCCAGCACAGCGCGACCAGGCGATCCATGTGGCGCTTTACATGCGGGAACTGGCGGACTGGATTGACGAACAACTGCAGGCGCAGGCTCAGATCAGACGCTTGAGCCAACCTTTGCCCAAAACACCAGGGATCCTCGTCCAACAGTCGGTGCACCTTACTTGAGGAACTCAGTTGCCTTCCTCTACCATCACCACATGGGCAGGGATCCCAGGGGGAAGAGCCTTGCAGCCGGACAAAAAGGCCAGCTCGATTAAGAAGGCAAATCCCCCCACCTCAGCGCCGCTCTGGGCCACCAATTGGGCGGTGGCAGCGGCTGTACCCCCGGTGGCAATGACATCATCCACGATCAACACCCGCTCTCCAGGCCGCAGGGCGTGGGCGTGCAGTTGGAGCTGGTCTTGGCCGTATTCCAGGCTGTAAGTCTGGCTGAGCACCGGCGGCGGCAGTTTGCCTGGCTTGCGAACCGGGACAAAGCCCAAGCCCAGGTGTTGTGCCAAAGCAGCCCCTAAAATGAACCCCCGCGACTCGATGCCGACCACATAATCTAGGGATCCCATGCCGGTGGTGCCGGCGGCCAACTGTTCAATAGCCGCCCGGAAGCCTGCCGGATCCTGCAGCAGGGGGGTCATATCCCGAAAGAGGATGCCGGGTCTGGGAAAATCGGGCACCAAGCGAATGAGGGCTCGCAGATCCATCCTGTTTTCCTCGCTGGCCAGTGGCTTGCTGTTCGCGTTAGCGGGACGGAGTCCTCAAAGGACGCTCCAAGCAACCCATCATACTCGGTTAGCTAATAGGCAGATGGGATCCCTTTTGGTCAGTCGAGCAACGGGGAAGATTTTTTATAATTGGCAAGGCTAGGGGCCGCGGCTCACCTGGTCACCCATCTGTGAACTCGGAGACTTCTCATGCGTTATTACATGGCCATCGACTCCAATCCCCTAGCCAGTTTGCCGCTGGCTCTGTTTGGGGTGAGCAGCGAGGCGGCCTATGTCGATCTGCTGCAAGACAAGCTCATTGTGCGGGCGGGCAGCCTGTTCAACGAGACGTTCTCCTTGAGCGAGTTGGGGCGAGGGGAGCGCTTTCCCTGGCCCTGGTACTACGGGGTGGGCGTGCGCACCGATTTTCAGGGGATCGTTGGCCCGGTCACCAGCACCCAAGGGGTAATTGCCATTCCACTGGTGCAGGAAAAGCCTCTTTTTATTCCGTTGCTGGGGCCGGTGGGGCTGCAAGTGCCCTGCAAAAAGCTGGTCTTCAGCCTCAAAGATCCAGACACCTTCCTGGCCAACTTCAATCAGGGTCGCCCAGAGGTGAACGCCGGCCCGAAGAGTGTGGTGATTGAGTAGATGGGGATCCCTGTGAAACCTGAGAGACGGCGGCCTGTCAAGAGCCTACAGAGATCCCCCAGGGGTTGGGGTGACAGGCCCAGAAGCAACGCGGCTTATGCGACGCAAGCCCGGCAAGCCGGCATCCACCACCACCACACTGCCATCCGCTAAGACTACCAAGCCGGCAGGTTGATCGAACCGGGCCACCGAGGTGGGGCCATCCTGCCAGCCGGGCTGATTCTGTCCGGCCAAGGTGGAAACTTGTCCCCCAGGCTGAAGACGACGAATGCGATGGTTATCTCGGTCGGCCACCCAGAGGTTGCCTGCCGCATCGAAGGCCAGCCCCCCCAGGGTTTGAAAACGGGCCTCTGCCAGGGGGCCATCCCGATAGCCTGGCTCTGCCCCGGAGAGGGTGGTCACTCGTCCGCCAGCAGAGAGCCGGCGCAGGCGATGTCCATCGGCAATCCAGAGGTTCCCCTCCTTATCCACCGCCAGAGCCGTGGGCTGCAGAAGCTGGGCCTGTTCTGCTGGGCCGTCGGCGAATCCCGGCTGGCCGGTGCCGGCAACCGTGGTCACCTCACCGGCAGGGGTGATGCGGCGGATGCGGCGATTGGCGCGGTCGGCAACGTAGAGGCTGCCATCTGAACCCAAAGCCAGCCCAGATGGCTCCCGGAACTGAGCTCGGTCAAGCCCCCCATCTCGGTATCCGGCTACACAAGTGCCGGCAAAGGTGCTCACCTGTCGTTGCAGGTTGATATGGCGCAGGCAATGGTTGCCGCTGTCGGCCACCCACAATCCCCCCTTGGGATCCCAGAGCAGCCCCTGTGGGGAGTCAAACTGAGCTTGATTGGCTGCTCCGTCGCGGCGGCCTGCTTGGCCTGTGCCGGCCCAAACTTCCAATTCCCCCTCTGGAGACAGCCGGAAGATGCGGTGCTGGGCTCTATCGGCTAAATAGAAGGCTCCTTCAGGATCCACAGCAATGCCGCTGATTTGCTGCAGGTAGATCCTGGACTCGGTGCCGGTGTTATCAGGGGCGTTGCCGACAGGATCTGCCGCGGGCGAGGTGCGGCCATCCAGCAAAGTTTCCACCACCCAGGCCGATGCTGCCGGAGCAGTGGGGGTGGGAGAGGGGCTGGGGGAAGGAGTAGCGGCAGGCCAATCGTAGACCAGAGTGCCCAACCCTTGCCCGGAAGCATCCGCAACAGCAACCCAAACCGAGCCGGAAAGAGAAGAAGGCGGCATCACCACCAAACGGTCACCGCTGCGGGAGCGAATTTCCCCCTTCAGGATGCGCTCGGGATTGGCTGCTGCAGCAAAGAGAACTGTTTCCACCCGCTCCAAATTTTCCCCTGAGAGCAGCAACGGCTGGCCAAGGGTGGGCGCTGCCGAGCTGGTGTGCAGCAGCGGTACCCCCACCTCAGAGAGCACCAACATCGAAAGGCGACGCTGACGCTCTGTGTCTTGGGGAGGACGGTTAGCACCGCCAGAACTCCCAGAGCGGGCAGAAAGGGTCAGGGATCCCTTCCCCTGCGCCAGAGTGGTGGATCCCCGATAGGCGATGGCGCTGAGCTCCGCTTCTCCGGCGGGAGGATTGGTGAAGGTGAAAGTGGCCGGTTGCCCCAGGCGCAGAGGGGCAGTGGCGGTTTGGCGATAGGTGCCCAGGGTAATGCTCAGGTCGATCCCTTCCACCCCCGGCCAGGTGGGAGTGCGGGCCAGCCAGCGATCCACCTCTGAGGCCGGTAGCTGGGCCACCAGATCGGATCCCTGTTCCTGGAGCAGCAGAACGATGCGGTTGCTGGGCACCGACAAGCCGGCCTGACGCGCTTGCTCAAAAGTCAGAGAAAGCGGGGAGAGAGGGAGAGGAGTTGGGGTTGAAACCGGCTGTAGGGCCGCAGGGGGAAGAACGCTGGGAGACAGACTAGAAGAAGGAAACTCGCCACAGCCCGAGAGAGCCAGCACCAAGGCACTCAGCGCAGGCCAAGGTAGCGGTGTCAGGGAAGCCCGTCGTGGCATGATGCAGCTCATCCCCTCCCACAAACTGGGAAATGGCGGAAACCCAAACCCCCACGCTTACCTTCATCAGCGTACAAACCGGCGAGAATTGCCCAGCACCCTCTCTGCCGCAGGAGCCACCTCGACCAATGCCTTGGCCCCTGAACCGCATTCCTATTCATGACCAACCATCCTCACCCGCAGGTGAGTCGCACTCCTCACTCCATCTATCCTTACTCAAATCCCCACCGAAAGACCAGATAGCAGTTTCAGCGGCCAGGAAATCATCCAGGCCATAGCGGTAGCGCTGTAAGTCGATGCTGCCCGCGTTCGCCCGGTTCGGCTATAGAGTGGGGACAGGCCACTCTCGCGGATGAATCAAGTAGACGGTACCCCCGGAGTGCTCCAGCCACAACGACTCTAGCTGTTCGCGGCGGTAGGTACGGCGAACCTCTTCGTTGGTTTTGGCTGCCGGATCGTGGAGGATGGGATCCCCATGGCTAAACTGCTCCGCACCGCTGCCGCGAGCAAACCCCACCAGCACCGCCAGATGGCCGTTGCTTCTGGGAATTGGCGCCCCTTCCAGTTCTCCCTCGCCCCAGGCATAGCTGAGGACCACCGGAACCCCTGCCGCGATCCAGGCTTCTGCTTGGGCCAAGCTCTCCAGCCGCGCCACCACGCCGGACAAACCTTGCTCGGCAGCATGGGCGACGTTGAAAACCCAGTTGCCATGGCCGTCGTAGACCCGGTCGTACACACCGGCCACCGCTGCGCGCACCAGCAGCTCACAGGGACGGGGATCCTGCTGCCAGTAGGCCAGCACCATGGCCAGGGAGGTGGGGCTACACCAGACTTCTCCCCCATCGGGGTACACCATCTGGGAGCACCAAGGCAGATCCAAGATTTTGCCCCAGCGGCTGGGATCCCCAGGGGATAGGCGGCTGGGCCTGACCGGCTCGTTGGAAATGGCAACTGCCACCTGATCCACAACGGCAGAGCGGCCTGGCTCTTGCGTGAACAGGCGCACCCTGACCTGGAAGGCTTCTGCTCCGTTGAGGGTATCCTTGATCACCAGCAAGTCCGTGTACAGGTTGCCATCCTCATCCCCTTGTCCTTGCACTGAGTGGCTGGCCAGAGTCAAGGGATCCGCAGCCCATACCCCGCCGTGATACCACTTTGTCCAGCGGTCTGAAAGCTTGGCCCGAATCCACAGTTCCAACCAGGTGCCGGGGGGCGTGGTGGCATTCCAGGAAGCGATTGCCCCGACCATAGGGAAGCTGGTGGGGACTGCTGGGCTGGTGGCTTCTCCCACCCAGTAGGGGCCAAGGGGATAGAAAGGGCGCCCCCGATCGCGTAAGCGGGACGGAGTCCTTAGCGCCACCTCAGGCTCTTCAAGGCTGACTTCTTGCCGCAAACCCTCTGGATCCAAGACCAATTGCCCTCGGGCGTTCAGGCGGATCCCTTGGGTTGACCAGTGCTGAAACCCCTGAGCTTCTCCTGCCCGCCAGCGCTGAAACCCGGTGCGATAGGTGGAGTGGGTCTGGGCTTGCATCGTCAAGAGTCCTGGAAAAGTTGGAACAGGCTGGGCCAACGCGGGCAACCCCAGCAAGAGCAGCACAACCCCGCTGACCAGCCCAGGCAGCCCCTGCCGTTCGCGTAAGCGGGACGGAGCATGACTCTAGTCAATAATAAGCTC
>NZ_JANSHS010000088.1:0-2192 GCF_047461695.1 Synechococcus sp. R6-7 | reverse complement strand
CGAGCAGCGGGTTTTCGTTTACCCCCTTGGGCCGGAATGGGCGCTGCTGGTGGCGGTGAATGACGAGCTGGTGATGCCGGTTTACACCTTGGCCGTGAACCGCCTGCGAGCCGAGCTGCAGCAGGATACGCCAAAGGGCTTGGCCACCTTTCGTCTATTTACCAGCCAGGCGGAGGCAGGCCGGAACGCTACCCAGCCCAGTTCCGCTCCTGCGGCGGGCCCGCGCATGGAGATGGATGTCTTCGTGCAATCTCTGAACCGTCTCTGCCAGATTACAACCGGCTATTTGGGCAAGGCGGTGATCGTCAACTATTGGAAGGCAGCACGGCAGGAAGTGGTGGAACGCCAGGGATCCAAAGCAGAATGGCTGAACCAGTTCGAGATCGAGCGCAGCGGCCAGATCCACTACCGGGGATCCCTCAAGGAACTGGACGAATCTCAGCAAAGGGTGCTACGGGATTGGGTGCTGGCTTTTTTCCGTCGCTGTGAAGAGGTAATCCACGATTTTCGCAACTTGATCAAATCGACAGAACTGGGCCTATGAAAAAGGGGCAGGCTTTTTCCTAAGTAGGGCTATCGGCGAACTCTACCCGGCTCTTGGTCGAGGAAAATCCAGGCTAAGCTATGACCATGATCAACCCGGATCGCGCCAGGTGCAGACAAGATCCCTGCCTGGGGATGTCCCTTCTTGTCGCCGCAAGCCGACCCAGCGAAAGATCCGCCTTGCTACCGCGATGCCGCCGGATCCCTCGTTAGTATGGGGTTACGGCGCGCTATGCGAAGGAGTTGCCATGCTGAGAATCGTCACCCAGCTAGCCGAGGCTGAAGCCGAGCTTAGACGGATCTCGGAGCGCACTCAGGCTGACCAGAACCTGCACCGTGAAGCAACCGTGCGGGAGATCCTGCAAGCGGTACGCCGTCAGGGGGATCGTGCCCTGCTGGCCTATACGGCTGAGTTTGACCAGGTGGAGCTGAGCGTTGCCGAGCTGAAGGTGTCTGGGGCCGAGCTAGAGGCAGCTTACCAGGCGGTATCTCCGCAATTGCTTTCAGCCCTACGGCTGGCCAAGCAGCGCATTGAAGCTTTTCACCGGCAGCGGGTGCCCAGCAGTTGGGTAAGCTTTCCCGGCCCTGAGATCGTCTTGGGCAAGCAATACCGCCCTGTGGATCGCGCCGGCCTCTACATTCCGGGAGGGCGAGCCGCCTATCCCAGCACGGTGTTGATGAACGCCATCCCGGCCCAGGTGGCAGGGGTGCCCGAGATTGTGATGGTGACGCCACCGGGATCCGACGGCTCGGGGGGCAAGGGGATTAGCCCGGCCATTTTGGTGGCCGCCCAAGAAGTAGGCATCCACACCATCTATCGCGTTGGAGGGGCTCAGGCAATAGGGGCTTTGGCCTACGGCACCGAGACCATCCCCAAGGTGGACGTGATCACCGGCCCCGGCAACATCTACGTAACTTTGGCCAAAAAGCTGGTGTACGGCACGGTGGGGATCGACTCGCTGGCCGGGCCATCGGAGGTGTTGATCATCGCCGACGAGAGCGCCAACCCCCTTTATGTGGCTGCCGATTTGCTGGCCCAAGCCGAGCACGATCCCTTGGCGGCGGCCATCCTTCTGACCACCGATCTCCAGCTGGCCCAGCAGGTGCAGCAGGCGGTGGCCACCCAGATGGAGGCCCATCCCAACCGTCTGATGGTGGAAAAGTCGGTGGTGAACTACGGTCTGATTGCGGTGGTGCCGGATCTGACGGCGGCAGTGGCTTTGTCCAACCTGTTTGCGCCAGAACATTTGGAATTGCAGGTGGCCGATCCCTGGGCTTTGTTGGATCCCATTCGCCATGCGGGGGCCATTTTCTTGGGCCACCATACTCCGGAGGCGGTAGGAGATTACCTGGCTGGCCCCAACCATACCTTGCCCACCGCCGGTGCGGCCCGCTATGCCTCGGCTTTGGGGGTGGAAACTTTCCTAAAGCATTCCAGTCTGATTCAATACAGCTCAGCGGCTTTGCGGGAGGTGGCCAGCGCCATTCAGGCTCTCACACAAGCGGAAGGGTTGCCCGCCCACGGCCAGTCGGTACAGGTGCGGTTGGCGGAGGAGCGCTAATCAAGCCCTGGTCGCAGTTAGCTAGACCGCCGGGAAGCCCCACCCTCTGTTAGGGACTAGTGGCTAGTCACTATCCACTCACCACTA
>NZ_JANSHS010000087.1:0-1201 GCF_047461695.1 Synechococcus sp. R6-7 | reverse complement strand
TGAGCTTATTATTGACTAGAGTCATCCTCTCATAAGGGCTTCTGTTTTATCTTAGGAAGAATCCACCCAGGGATCCCTTAGGTTGTCCTTGGTTGGTATCCCTTTGGCAAGATCCGCTAGCCCAACCCAGGCCATGTTGCCCGTTCGCCCCCGCGAAACTGTTTCCATGTTCACCCGCGACGGGATCCAACTGGACGCGGATGTCTATCGCCCGCAAGGGGAGGGGAGCTACCCGGTTTTGCTGATGCGGCAGCCCTATGGGCGGGCCATTGCCTCGACGGTGGTGTATGCCCATCCCAGGTGGTATGCGGCCCAGGGGTACATTGTGGTCATCCAGGATGTGCGCGGACGGGGAACTTCCAAGGGATCCTTCTACCCTTTCCGCCATGAGGTGGAAGACGGGTTTGACGCCGTCAATTGGGCGGCTGCCTTGCCGGGGAGCAACGGCGTAGTGGGCATGTACGGCTTCTCTTATCAGGGCATGACCCAGCTGTATGCGGCTTCTACCCGTCCCAGCGCCTTGAAGGCCATCTGCCCGGCGATGCTGCCTTACGATCTCTATGCCGATGCCGCTTACCCAGGGGGGGCCTTTGCCTTCTACAACAACCTCAGTTGGGCCTTGCAACTGGAGACCGAAGGGGCGCGTCTCAGGGGGGATGCCAATGCCTACCAAGCGCTTTTGAAAGCTGCCCGCAATCTCCCCCTCTACGACCCTATCCCCCTCAAGCCGGGGGTGTTGCAGCAGTATGCCCCCCAATCCTATTACTTCGACTGGCTGGAGCACAGCGAGCCGGATGACTACTGGCGCAAGCTCTCTCCCCGTCTAGAGGCGGTGGATCTGCCGATGCTACACATTGCCGGCTGGTTTGACAGCTACCTGAGTGGTAGCCTGCGCCTCTACAAGGAAATGAGCGCCCGCAGCCAGAACCCTCAATACCTGATCATCGGCCCTTGGATCCATCTCCCTTGGGGGCGCAAAGTGGGGGCGTTGGACTTTGGCCCAGAGGCTGTCAGCCCCATCGATCGCCTGCAGGTGCGCTGGTTTGACCAGTTCCTCAAAGGCAAAGATACAGGGATCCTCCAGGAGCCGCCGGTACGCCTGTTCGAGATGGGATCCAACCGCTGGCGCGGCTTTGATGCTTGGCCTACCCCTGAGCCAAAAGCTTTTTACCTACACAGCACCGGCTTGGCTGCCCTTTCA
>NZ_JANSHS010000086.1:0-10260 GCF_047461695.1 Synechococcus sp. R6-7 | reverse complement strand
TCGCTTCCCTTCGGGGAAGTGGAATTAATGAAAACAAACAAACTATGGCAGCCAGGGAAACTGGCGAAAGTTAGGTGGGCGCTTTTCCAAAAAGGCGCGTTTGCCCTCAGCAGCTTCTTCGGTCATGTAGAACAGCAACGTCGCATCTCCGGCCAGCTCCTGCAGCCCCACCTGCCCATCGCAGTCGGCGTTGAAGGCGGCTTTGAGGCAGCGGATGGCTAAGGGGCTGTGCTGGAGAATTTCTTGCGCCCAGCGGATCCCTTCAGCTTCTAGCTCTTCCACTGGCACCACGGCATTGACCAGACCCATCTCTAGGGCTTGGGCTGCGGTGTATTGGCGGCAGAGGAACCAAATCTCGCGGGCTTTTTTTTGCCCCACCACTCGCGCCAGGTAGGCGGCCCCAAAGCCCCCATCGAAGCTGCCTACCCTAGGGCCGGTTTGCCCAAAGATGGCATTATCGGCGGCAATGGTCAGGTCGCAGATGAGATGCAAAACATGGCCACCCCCAATGGCGTAGCCTGCCACTAGGGCAATCACCACCTTGGGCAAAGAGCGGATGATGCGCTGCAGATCCAGCACATTGAGACGAGGGATCCCGGCCTCATCCAGGTAACCGGCCTCGCCCCGTACGCTTTGATCCCCGCCGGCGCAGAAGGCATACTTCCCATCGGTATGGGGCCCGGCGCCTGTTAAGAGCACTACTCCAATCCTGGGATCCTCTCGCACATCGGCAAACGCATCAATCAGCTCGGCAATGGTCTTGGGGCGGAAGGCGTTGCGCTTGTGGGGACGGTTGATGGTGATCTTGGCAATGCCATCCGTTTTTTCGTAAAGAATGTCTTCGTAGAGCTTGGCCGTCTGCCACATGGTGTCTGGGTGTATCTATTGGGATACCGGGCCAGGAGAGTTCCGTTTGGCTGATGGGGGCTCACTATGAGGAGCACCTGGGTACTCTGCACCGCTACCGCGAACGGCCTGAAAAGGCTAGGTAGAACGGTTGGTCGCTTGGATGAGGGCTTCCACCAATCCTTCCAAAGTATACTCCTGGGCTGCGATGTCCACTCGACCAAATGCAGCCTTGCAGGTTGCGGCCGTCTTGGGGCCAATGGCGGCAATCTGCACGGGTGGATCCCAGATCTCAGGGCCTAGCCCTGCCTGCTGGATCAAGTGGGCAAAATGCTGTACTGTCTTGGAGCTGGCAAAGGTGAGGATGTCCACCTGGTGGGCTTTAAGAGCTTCCAGGACCTGGGGATCCGCTGCTGCTGGACAGGCGGACTGATAGGCGGCCACCTCCACCACCTCTGCTCCTCGCTGCCGCAACCCCTGTACCAGCTCCTCCCGCCCTCCTGACTCAACGCGGGGAAAGAGGATGCGCTGCCCCTGCACTGGCTGCGGCCAAATGGGTAGCAGGGCTTCGGCCACAAACTCGGAGGGCATCAGATCCGGGCGAATGCCGTACTGGGCCAGCACGGAAGCGGTTTTGGATCCCACCACCGCCACTTGCAGGGAGTGGAGTGCTCGGCTATCTCGCCCCTGCCGCTGCAGCCGCTCAAAGAAAGCCTGCACTCCATTGGCAGAGGTCAGCAGCAGCCAGTCGAATTGTTCCAGGTTGGCAATGGCTGTATCCAAGGGATCCCAGCTCGTGGGCGGCTGGATCACCAGGGTCGGCATCTCCAGCACCCGCGCCCCCTGGGCCTGCAGCAACTCACAAAAAGCTGGTGATTGCCCCTCGGAACGGGTAACCAGCACCGTCTTGCCTGCCAAAGGAGCCGGTGGCGGCAAGGGTGGGATCCCCGGCAAAAAGTCCTGCCGCAGCCGCACCACCTCCCCAACCACCAGTAGGCCCGGCAACTTTGCCTGACTCTCCCCCTGCTGCAGCTCGGCCAAGGTGCCCACCCACACCTGCTGCTCTGCTTGCCCCGCCCCCCAGATCAAGGCCACCGGTCGGTCTGCCGGGATCCCAGACTCCATCAGCCGTGCGCCAATGTGCTGTCGCTGCCGGGATCCCATCAAAATCACCAAAGTATCCAACTGGGCCAGGGCGCTCCAGGGCAAGGCCTCTAGATCGTGGGCAGTCAGCACGGCAAAAACGCGGCTTAAGTGCTTATCGGTCAGGGGGATCCCTGCCCAGAGGGGGCCAGCCAGGGCCGACGACAACCCCGGCCAAATCTCAAAGGGACAGCCCGCCTCCCTAAGGGCTTGGATCTCCTCGCGAGCGCGGCCAAAGATCAAGGGATCCCCTGACTTGAGGTGAACCACCTGTTTGCCTTCTCGGCAGCGCTGAATTAACCAGAGGATGCCCTGCTGTAAGCTCGCTTCTCCTGAGCGCCGCCACACCTGCGCCTGAGAGGGTAACTCCGCCAGCAAACGCTCATCCACCAGCTCGTCGATCCAGATAGCCTCAGCCTGCCGTAGGATCTCCAGTGCTCCCTGCGTCAGGCCCGCCCGCCCGCCCAGCCCTGCCCCCACTAGATACACCTTGCCCATGCCCTACCCCTTGGAATGTCGATCTTGCCCCTTGTAAGAAGGGGATCCCGCTTGCTTTGCAAATATAAATCGAAGACGCCTCCCAACAGCTCCGCTTCCAAGGGGTGGCCAGCCTGAGGAAAAACTGGTCTACTTGCGAGATACTGAAAGCGTGGCCGCCTGAGGATCCCTGCCTATGTCCGGTGTAACTCCAGAGCCTTGGCCGCGGCGGCGTTTTTTGGCCAGTGGAGCTGCTCTGCTAGCAGTAGGAGCGGGCTCCCGCCCCTCTTCGGCCAGATCCCGGCCCTTGCGACTGGTCACCAACTGGTACGCCCAGGCCGAACACGGCGGCTTTTACCAAGCCCTGGCCACCGGCATCTACGCCGACTACGGTCTGCAGGTGGAAATCCGCATGGGGGGAACGGCGGTTAACGTGCTGCAACTGCTAGCCGGGGGAGCGGCAGATTTTGTGCTCGGCGGCAGCCCCGACGCTCTGGCGGCTCTGCAAGCTGGGATCCCTGTTCTCACCGTGGCCGCCTTTTTCCAGAAGGATCCCCAGTGTCTCTTGGCCCATCCAGGGGTGGGCATCGAGCGCCTGGAAGACCTGCGGGGCAAGCCCATCTGGGTGTCACCGGGGGCCAACCTCACCTACTGGCCTTTTTTGCGGGCCAAATTTGGCTTTACCGACGAGCAGAAGCGCCCCTACAACCTCAGCCTCACGCCCTTCTTGCTGGACAAGTCTTCTGCCCAGCAGGGCTATGTGACCTCCGAGCCCTTCCGCGTGCGCCAGGAGGGGGGCTTTGATCCCGTCGTTTTTCTGCTGGCCGACTACGGCTATTCCCCCTACGCCACCACCCTGGAGACCACCCGCCCCTTTGCCGAACAGCACCCGGAGCAGGTGCGAAAATTTGTAGCTGCCTCCATCCAGGGCTGGCAGAGCTACCTAGAGGATCCCCGCCCCGGCAATCGCCTCATCCGCCAAGACAACCCCAACATGAGCGAGGCCCTCCTGGCCTACGCCCACCAAGCCCTAAAAGACTACGGCCTTCTCACCAGTGGAGATGCCGCCACGCTGGGGATCGGGGCCATGACCCACCAGCGCTGGCAAACCTACTTCCGGGAGATGGTTGCCCTGGGAACGGTGGAAGCCAACTTGGATGTGGGCCAAGCCTACACCCTCGACTTTCTCCCCAGCAGGAGCGCCTAAGGGATCCCCACTTCCATCGCCGCCAAACTGTGCAAAAGCGGGGATCCCTGCATCCCCAGCTCATGGCGCCGGTGCATTTGGTTTGTCAGCAAGTAGGCCAAAGGTGGGTGGCCGCTTAGCCGTTGACGGGGTTGCGGCAGATGGTCGTTGCCGAAATGGTGGCGGTACTCCTCCGAGTCGATAAAGGCATTGACCATGGCCTGCAAGCCCTGGTGCACCAAAATGTCGTGGTAGGCGGCCACCTCCTCCTTGCTGGCCGGGGCCCGTCCCAAAAAGTGCTTGAAGCCCTGCTCTACACAGCGGGTGTTGCAGCCGGCACTGAAAAACAGCCGCTGATAAAGACGGGATCCCCCGATTTGACGAACCAAACGTTTGATCCCAATCCGCCCGCGGAGAAAGTCCTGCTCGATTTTCTCCAGTTCTCCCGCTTTCTCGTGCTGGTAGGGCTGGCGTTCCAAAAGCTGCTGATAGGCGGCCCGCAACAGGTTTTGCAACGTTTGCGGATCCTGCCGGCGCTGGCGCGATTCCATAACCCTAGCTCCCAATCGACGAAGCCAACAAAAACAGAAAAGATCGATTTACAGACAAAATGGGGGACTACTTTAAAGAAATTATGAAGGGAATAGCAAATGGCTCGATACGCTTTTACGGCAAACTTCAGCACATCCTTCTGTAACAAAATTGCCAATAAAAGACCGTGAAGGTTCTACTTAAGATTTACCTTGCCGACAGAACGACCGGGGGAGATCTGCGATAAATATTTACGAAAGGATTGTCATTTTCTCCAATTTACGTGATTTCACTTTGTAACTTTCTAGCCGATAAAAAAATTCCGTGTTTATTCGTAGTTAAGTATTATGACACTTCCATCCAGAATAACCTGCTCCAGATCCAGAATATAAGTTAAGTAAAGAATGCAGCCTCTCCCAGGGTCACAGGTGCAGGGCTCATCATTTGAAGTGCTCTGGTGAAGTGCTCTGGTTTGATTGACTGGGGACTCAGGTGTTGCTGTAGACCTGCAAGGGGGTTGCAGGGGAAGGGAGTTAATTGTTGTGATTTGTTTGCGTTGCTTATGCAGTAGATCTTGCCCGCCGGGGTTTTTTGTCTGCCCTTAATGTGGATCCCGTCTATGGTTAAACAAATCCGGCTAGAGCCTTTATCTCGTGTCTCGGAGGTCGATACCTACAGCAATCTGCTGTCGGCCATTTTGTCGGAGGAGCTGCAGGTTTCGCGGGAATGTAACGGTCGCGGCCTCTGCGCCACCTGTCATGTTTACGTCAAAGAGGGAATGGAAAGCCTCACTCCCATCACCCCCCGCGAGGCCAAGACTCTGGAGACCATTACCAGCGCCCGCAGCAATTCCCGGCTGGCCTGTCAGGCGCGGGTGGTTTCCGATGGCGTGGTGGTGGAGCTGCCGCCGGGGATGTACGTGAACTCGCTGAGGGATATCGAAGTGCTCATCGGTCGGCGGGCCGAACAAGACCTGCTGCACCCACGGACGGGGAAGGTTTTGGTGGAGCAGGGCAAGATCATCACTCGCTCTACTGTTAAGCAGCTAGAAAATGAGGACTTCCGCATCATCGGCAGTACACTTGCCCAAACTCGGGAAGTTTGATGGATTGTCGATGTTCAGGGATCCCTTGGGCTCAGCGGGCATTGTCTTATAGACAATCAACCAAGGATTGAACAATGTTGGATCCCTCAGATAGCTGACCAAGTTTATCGAATGCTTAGCCATTCATTTTGTTGACTCATTGGCATTGTCTGGCCCAGTTGATCCCTACAAATCCCACCAAATCCTGTTGCTTTGCAATCTAGAATTATCCATTTTTTATCAGGAGAGCGCCATGGCCACCACATCTCGACCGGATCCCCGTCCTGCAGTCACCCTGCCTGTGGGCCGCGACAAGCATGCTCACTACAGTTACCGCGATTTCTTTCGCTTCAACCGAGATCAGGGCACGATTATCGATTGGAACAACACCCAAAATCTGCTGTTGAGCGAAGACTTTATTGTGGGCCTGCAAACAGGCTTGGAACGGGAGGTGGGGGATGCTTCGGCGGCGGTGATGTACACCATTGGCAGAGATTGGGGCATCCGCGATGCCAAGCACTTCTCCGAGTGGTACGAGCGGGAGTATGGGATTGGCGTAAAACAGTCCAACCTTTTGTTTTTGCTGGAGACTTGGTGGTGGCCTTTTACGGCTCAGGGCTGGGGCAAGTGGGAGGTGGAAACCGAATCCAAACAAAAAGGCTTCCTGTTTATCAACTTGTTTGACTCGATGGTGGCTCGCACCCTTGGGGATGTGGGCAAGCCGGTTTGTCATCTCTATGCCGGGCTATTTGCCGGGTTTTTCACCGCTATGACTTCCCGCGAGCTGGCCTGCATCGAGATCCAGTGCTACGCCATGGGGGAAACCTACTGCAAGTTCCTGTTGGGCGGGCAAGAACGCATTGATGCCGCCAATTTTTGGATCACCGAAGGGGCCAGCGCCCGCGAGATCGAGCAGCGTTTACAGCAAATGTAAGGCTTGCTTGTGGTTCTGTCGTTCCTCAGCGCTTTGGAGAAGCTGACATGCTCACCCTAGATCCTGCTCGAGATCTAACCCAGCCCCTGATGCTCTTCTTGCAGGGGTTGAACTGGGATAATCGACCCCTAGCCAAGGCTTCCTCCGCTCAAGAACTGCCGCCGCAGTCCCCCGTGCTCTTTGCCCAGTCGGTGGGCCAGTTTTTTGCCGGCTTCAATTGGTCGGGCATCCGCCCATGGGTGGAGCCGGTGCCGGAATTGCCAGCGGAGGATCCCTTTACCCTTGAGGATTTTGCCGCCTTGTTTGGCGGAGCTTTGCTCTAGCTCTGGTTTGTTCAGGGCTCTCAGTTGTGCTCTCTCGATCCGTGCTCTAAGGAGACTTCACCCATGGATGACCTTCACTCTTGGCCGGAGCGCATTGCCGATCGAGAAGGGGATTACTTAACACCCGACGATCTGCAAGACCTGATTCGTTACTCGCTCTCTTTTGAAGAACGGCTGGAGCTCTACCAAGTCTTACAACAGCAAGAGCTGACCTGGATCCAAAAGGTTTTGCAACAGCAGGGGCCAACCCCCGTCGCGACAGCGTTGCCCAGCAGCAATCCCGCCAGAGAGGGGGCAGAACCTTCTCTAACCCCGGCTCAGCGCCTCTTGGCTCGTCAATTGGCCTTTTGTTTGCGCTCCCTGGGCCTGAGTCTGTTGCTGGGGGATCCCACCCCTGTGCAGCAGGTAACTCTTGGTGCGATGGAACAGTACCTAGGGTTGCCGCAAGCGCTCGCTCAGCTACGGGCAGTGGTTCAGGGATCCCTGCCAGCGGATCAGCAGGGTTTGCTTGCCCCCTACTGGCAAGAGCTACAAGCTGTCTGCGCAACTTCTCAGGCCCAATCTCCTTCCCCTTCTTCTTCTGAGATGGAGGTTGACCTGCCCACAGTTCCGCCGGAGAGGGCTCTCACCTTGGCGGAAATGTTTGTGTGAAGCCCACTGAAGGAGGCTCTATCTATGAATTCAAGGGTTGCCGAGCTGATGCAACAAAGCGAAGGCCGCTATCTGCGCCCGGACGAGTTGAAAACTCTACACGCCTACGTGGAAGGGATCCCGAAGCGGGTCCGCCTTTACCAGGTTCTGCAGGCCAAAGAACAAGAGCTGCTGGATCGGGTGATGGAGAAGTTTCAGCCGATGATGCCGAATTTAATCCGCCAGCATGGTCACCTGGCCTGGGAGCGCTGCCGCCGGGATCTGAGCATGGTGTGGCGCTACTGCTGCATGGCCATGCTGCTCAACGACGAAGACTACCTGAGGGATAAATTGCTCTACTGGCTGGAGACGATCCTGAAATCGTTCAAGATGCGCGACCAATGCCAGCCTGCCTACAAGTTAATGCTCGACTCCCTGACCTACATCTTTGGGGCAGAAGAGAGCGAGATGATCCGTCCTTATCTGCTTTTGGCCAAATCCATGCTGGTTAACTAGGTCCATTCGCCCTCAATGGATTCCCTAGTTTTGCCAATCCACCGGACATTCATCCCTTCACTCCAAAAGGCCAAGTTCCAGCCGCCCTCAAATCCGTCCATCCCCCTGTGAGATAGCCATGACTACCCTGCAAGAGATTCTGCAAGACCAGATCTTGCCTGGGCACTGCTTTAGCCCTGCCTACTACATCCGCCCTGACATCCACACCGGACTGCTCTACAGCCGCGGAGGATACCGCTTGGCGGCCTTTCCCATGCCCCTGCTGGAAGCTCTCTACTCCGGCCTGCGCTATGAAACTGGCCAAGCCACCCGCGTCATTCTCTACAACTGTGGCCGCGATTGGGGAGAGGCATTTTTCCGCCGTGTTGAAGACGAGCTTTCCGGCTACTACCAGCAGCCGCTGCAGGAATTGCCGATGGGGATCTTCCTGGATGCCCTCAGCGACCTCTGGGCTACCCACGGCTGGGGACGCCTGGAGCTGGATTTTTCCGCCGCCGACCACGGCTTGGTTCAGGCCGGGATCCGCAATTCCGGGTTTGCCCTGGCCGCTCGCGCCAGCTTCAACCTGGAGGAAGCTTCTACACGGCAAGAGCCTGCCGGATACCTAGAGGCGGGAATGCTGGCCAGCCTCTTCTCATTGCTTTCGGGGCGGGATCTCATCTGCGTGCAGACCACCTGCGAATCCCTAGGGGCCGACCTCAACCGCTTCCTCATCGGTACGGCCCAGCGGCTGCACCACTGCGAGGAGTGGGTGCGCAAAGGCCTCTCCCACGAGGAGATTCTGGATCGGCTCACCGCCAGTCCCTAGGGCCAGAGCTGTTTTCAGGGGCTCGCTAGGGCAGGTAGGGCTGAAAATCTTGGGTGACCGTCAGAGTCAAGTTGGCATTGGCGTCGATCACCGCCACTTCCGGCGCCGTTACATTGCCGATGACAGCCCCTGCCGCCGCTCCGCCCAGCACTTTCTCCGTCGAGATCACCCGGTCGCCGAACAAGCCTCCCAAGATGGCCCCCGCAGCTGCCCCAATCAAGGCATCTTGCACAATCGCTTCCCCGGAAGTGTGGCGGGGATCCTTGCGCAGCGGGATAACCTGGCTCTGAGCGTAGAGGGGGTAGGATTGGCCGTTGAAAATCAAAGCCCGCGAAACAAACTGGGTGCCGCCGCTCACCGGCTGAAATTGGCCTTCCAAAACGGCCCCCGCCGGGACGACCATGTTGCCGTAGATGTCCCGCAGAGGGGTATCCAAGCTAAGGCTGACGGCGCGGGTTTCCCCAGGGGCAATCAAGAGGGTTTCTGGGGAGCGATGCACCGCCTGGATCAGATCCCCAGAGCGCAATAGCAACGTGGTTTGCAGTTGAAAGGGCTGGCCAGGTTGCAGGGGTTGAGGGCCAGGGGGAAGGGGGCGAGGATTCACAGGACGCCATCCCTCACCGGCAGGCGGTGGTGGCAAGGGCCCCATTTGGGCCAAAACTGGGGCGGCCATCTGCGCTGAGAGCAATCCGCCAAGCAGAGGAGCCAACAGGCGGCTGGCTGGGTTGGTCATGGTCTTACCCCCATTCATCATTCCTACGCTAGCTGCAAACCGGACAAAACCGGGAGCCTTTCGGGCCTTACCTATCTTTTACCTATCGTGATCAAAGCCAACTGAATGGAAATGGGCTACCTCAGGTGAGCAGATTCCGCTGCTCTTCGCTCCAGATAGAAGTACGGAAAAACGCTAGGGTTGCCCACTCTGGGATCCCTGCTGTCCATGTTAGATTAGGCTCTAGGTTTCTTCCCCTGCGTGGGGCCGAAGTCTTGCAGCATCCCAACCCTCTTCTTGTAGCTATGAAGCGCAGCACATCCATGCCGGGCCAGCCCTCTCCCGGGTCAGAAGCTTCCGCCCAACCTGCTCAATCCTCTTTCCAGCCTTTTGCCATCTCCACTTGGAAGTCTCTTCTCTCGTCAGTGCTGCTGGTGCTGCTGGGCATTGGGCTGGGAGCAGCTCTGGTGGGGGGCAAGGGGGTATCTGCCCAGACGACGGCAACCCCGCCCCAACTGAACCTGAATTTCATCGCCGATGTGGCGCAAAAGGTGGGGCCGGCGGTGGTTCGCATCGATGCTGAGCGGACGGTGCGCGCCCCTGCCCCTTTTCCGGAGGAGTTTTTCAGCGATCCCTTTTTCCGGGATTTCTTTGGCCAAGCGATCCCTTCTATCCCTCGGCAGCGGCGGCAGCAGGGAACCGGCTCTGGGTTCATCATCAGCCCAGACGGCCAGATCATCACCAATGCCCATGTGGTCGAGGGATCCGACAAGGTAACGGTGACGCTCAAGGATACCCGCAGCTTTGATGGGCAGGTCATCGGTTCGGATCCGGTTACGGACATCGCCGTGGTGAAGATCAACGCCCAGAACCTGCCGACCGTGAAGCTGGGGCGCTCGGAAACCCTGGAGCCGGGCCAGTGGGCCATTGCCATCGGCAACCCCCTGGGTTTGGATAACACCGTTACGGCTGGGATCATCAGCGCTTTGGGCCGTTCCAGCGGGGAGATTCGGGTGCCTGACAAGCGGGTATCTTTTATCCAAACGGATGCGGCCATTAACCCCGGCAAC
>NZ_JANSHS010000085.1:0-11271 GCF_047461695.1 Synechococcus sp. R6-7 | reverse complement strand
GGGGAGTATTTTTTCGTTTCTGTGAAGGTGGCGGCCTACTCGGGGTTATTGCTGGCCACGCCCTTTTTGCTCTACCAAATTGCCCGCTTCGTCTTGCCGGGGCTGAGCGTGAAGGAGCGCAAGCTGCTGGGGCCGGTGGTGCTGGGATCCAGCCTTCTCTTTGTGGCCGGCTTGGTCTTTGCCTACTATCTCCTCATTCCGGCGGCGCTCAACTTTTTCATTCGCTACGGCGAAGGGGTGGTGGATCAGGCTTGGTCCATCGACCGCTACTTTGAGTTTGTGCTGCTGCTGCTGTTCAGCACCGGCCTGGCCTTTCAGGTGCCGATTTTGCAGGCGCTGCTGGGGGCGCTGGGTCTGGTGACTGCCGAGCAGATGTTCAAGGGCTGGCGCTACGTGGTTCTGGGCGCGGTGGTGGCGGGGGCCATTCTCACCCCCTCGACGGATCCCCTCACCCAGAGCCTTTTGGCCGGGGCTGTGACGTTTCTATATTTGTTTGGCATTCTGCTGGTGAAGCTCCTTGGCAAATGAGCCGAAGCTGCATGCGCTGATCTTGGCGGCTGGGTTTTCCACGCGGATGGGAGAGCCGAAAGCCTTTCTGCCCTGGAAAGACGGGCAAACCCTGCTCTCTTACCAGATTTTTCAGTGGCGACAGGCGGGGTTTCAACCCTGGGTGGTGCTGGGATCCCAGCATTTGGCGGCAGCCCAACCCCACTTGGCAGGGGCAGAGGTGCTGGTCAATCCGGCTCCTGAGCTGGGCAAGACCCACTCCATTCGGGTAGGGGTGGAAGGGATCCCTGCCGATTTTCAGGTGCTGGCCATTTCGGCGGTGGATCAGCCCCGCCCGGCGTGGATCTACCACAGCTTGCTGGAGTACCATCTGCGCCATCGCGCTTGGGCTACTGTGCCGGTGCATCGAGGGCGACGGGGGCACCCTACCCTGATCGACAGGCGCTTGCGGGAAAAGCTGTTGGATCTCCGAGAAGAAACCCTGGGCCTGCGCCGGTTGTTGCAGGATCTGGGCAGGCGGGTACAGGAGGTGGAGCTCTACACTCCTGAGATCTTCCTGGACTGCAATACCCCTGCCGATATGGAGGCCGCTGCTGCCGGTTGCGACAGCGTTGCCCAGGAGTAAGGGGATCCCCTTCAGCACTTGTCCTGCGACCGGTCGCCTCAGCGGTACCGAGCACTTCGGCGTTGCCCAGCAAGATGTTCTTCCCATTGCTTCCCATTGCTCGTATGAGAAAGGGCCTTTATCCTGCCAGCACCTACGATCCTGCCTGCCCGGTCGGCAGCTACTGGGACAGCACGATAGAAGATCCCGGCTGGCGGCATCCGGCACCTTTGCAGGAGCAGGTGAGCGCTGAGGTGGTCATTGTGGGGGGAGGATTGACGGGGCTATCGACGGCTCTGCACCTGGCCCGCGACCATGGCATTTCTGCCTGCCTGCTGGAGGCGGGATCCCTGGGTTGGGGGGCCTCGGGACGCAACGGTGGCTTTTGCGGGGTGGGGGCGAGCCACCTTACCCACACCCAGATGGTGCGGCGGGTGGGCCTGGCAGAGACAGAGCGCTACTACCGGGATCAATGGCAGGCGGTGGAAACCGTTCAGGAGCTGGCGGCCAGCGAGGGCTTCTCCCTAGAGGCTCAGGGACAGGGCTGCTATGCAGTGGCCCATCGTCCACAGGCATGGTCGGAGTTAGAGGCCGAGTACCAGATCTGTACTCAGGTGGCGGGCTACCCGGCCCAGCTCCTCAACCCCAAAGAGCTGCGGGAACGCGGCTTCAACAGCCAAGAGAACCACGGCGCTTTGCACATCGGGGTGGGGTTTGGCCTCAACCCCCTCAAGCTCACCCAAGGACTGGCCCAAGCGGCCCACCGGTGGGGGGCGAAGCTGTACAGCGGCAGTCCGGTCACGGCCTGGGAAAAGGTGGGATCCCAACACATCTGTCACACGCCGGGAGGAACAGTGCGCGCTCGACACTTGGTCATCGCCACCAACGGCTACACCCCAGAGGCCCTGTATCCCCAACTGGCGGGATCCCTGTTGCCGGCACTGTCCAACATCCTGGTCACCCGACCTCTGACGCCTCAGGAGCAGAAAGCGCAGGGGTGGTGGGATCCGACGCCGCTCTACGACATGCGGCGGCTGCTGTTCTATTACCGTCTGCTGCCGGATGGGCGCCTGCTGTTTGGGGGACGGGGTGGCACCCGCGATACCCCGACGGAGCGACAGCAGTTGCGCACTTGGATGACCCGACAGCTCTATCGTCTTTTCCCTGCTTGGGAAGGGGTGGAGATCGAGTACGCCTGGAATGGACTGGTCTGCCTTTCTCGACAGTTTCACCCCCATATTGGCCCTTCGCCGGCGGATCCCAGCCTGTGGTACGGCTTGGCCTATCACGGCAGCGGTGTGGCCACAGCAGTGTGGGCGGGCAAAATGCTGGCCCAGGAGATCGCCGGGATCCCTTCCCAGATGAGCGCTCTGTTTCGCCAGCCGCCCCGCTCTTTCCCTTTGCCCTGGCTACGGCTTCACTACCTGCGGCTGGGGTATCTTTGGTGGCAGTTGACGGATGGATAGCCTCTCCAAGTGTGCGGGGGATCCCTCTGTTCGGCGGAGAAGTCCTGCCCTAGTCTGGTCGTAGTTGGGTGGAAACCATCGCTTGTTGTTGCTCCCGAGGTATCCAGTGCTGCTCACGTCTTGCCATCGGCCCAGTCCAGATCCGTCTCCTCTCCAAACCCAATCGGCAACCTGTCGCCGCCAACGGCTTTCGCAAGCAGGGCAGCGGCTGGGGTTTGCTCTGCTGCTCAGCCTACCCACCATGTTTTGGCCTTGGCCCCCCGGATTTGCCCAGATTGCCGGATCCCTTCTCAGCCCTTTGGTGGCGGCTTGGATCCGTTCTGAGGTGCAGAGGGTCGATAACCTGCAGGTACAGATTGCCGGCTCCGACGCCCAGATTTTGAACGGGCAGATCCCTCAGGCCCAGGTGTCGGGAGACAACCTCAGCTATCAAGGCTTTCAGGTCAGCCATCTGCGGCTGCGGGGCCAGGATATTCGCCTCAATGTGGGCGAAGCCATCCAGGGACGGAGCCCACTGCGGCTATTGGCCCCTGTGCCGGTGCAGGTGAGCTTGCGCCTTACCGAGGAAGACCTGAACCGCACCCTCCAGGCTCCCCTCATCCAAGCCCAACTGGCCCAGGCCCAGGTGCAGTTGCCTGTTGGGGGCCAAGTGGTGCCCTTTCTCATCCGCCAGCCTCAGGTCACGCTGGAACAGGGTCGGCTGCGCATCCAGGCTAACCTGACCACTCCGGAAGGGGTGGAAGCGCCGGTGACGGTGCTGACCGGCCTAGAAGCCCAAGGCCCCAACCGGTTGCGGCTGGTCAATCCCCTCTGGGTGAGCGAAGGCCAAGAGATCCCCATCCCCGGCCTGGCCGATTTCCCCATTCAGTTGGATCCGGGCGTGCGCATTGACCGCCTGGAGGTGCAGCCCGGCCAAATCCTCTACGAGGGGATGTTGGTCATCTACCCGGAAGCGGCGGCAGTGCCACAGGGGTAGGCCGGCGTTTCATGGCTTGCATTTGGTCCGGACAGTGCCGGCTCCGCTGCGGCCAAGGCTGTGATCGGGATCAGACCTGGGGAGCCGGCCTTTGGGGGAAGATCCCTCTAGCAACCGGAGGGAAAGGGATCTTGCTGGCCGTTTGCGTTGGTGCCCCGTCGGGAACCGCACCGTCCACAAGACGAGAGCGGCATCGACTCCCTTCGGTAGCCGGGCAGGAGTGGTGTATTGAGGTGAAGCCATGATCCAGGAATCCCAGAGGCAGCCATCCAACTGCAAACTCAAACCCTTAATCTGCTGGGCGCTGCCCCTGATCTTGTCGGTCGTTTTTTTGGGGGGATGTGCTGGCGACCCAGTTTCCACGGTGCCTCTGGACGGCACGGCTGCCGGCACGCGGACGGCCACTCCCGAAGGCCGATCCTTTTCCGATATTCAGCCTGGTCGGGAGCCCCGTCTGAAACACCTTTGGGCCAGTTTTGTCATCACTGCTGAGCAACTGCAATCCGCCCGCGAGGCTCCCGTTTCGCTCCATCCGCAGGCCATTCTCCCCTGCACCGACTGCGAGAGCCTCCGATGGCAGCCGGGATCCCCACCCCCCACTGCTTCCCCCGCTCCAGGCACCTACCGATCTGACCAGCTCACCTTCTCCTTCCGGGTTGAGCCCAATGAGACGTCCACCCGCCTCAGGGGTAGCTTTCACCTGGATACCACCACGCCTCTGATCCACCCCGGCGCAGGGGTGCGCTTGGTAATCCAACGGGCTTTCTGGGGGGAAGACCCGCTGGAACCGCTGCCACCTCCCCAGGACTTTCACCCTCAGCAGATCATCCGAGGCCAGTTCCAGGAGCGCAGTTGGATCCTCCCTTTCTCCCTGCCGCATCCCCCTGCCGGTGAGGTCTTGCCGCCGCTGCGGCTGGAGGTTGTTCTCACCTCGCCAATCCCACCCGATTCCGCCCCCTTTCTGCGGGGTAGGCCGCTGCCGCCACCTCCGGGTCGGCTGTATCACGGGGTCGCTTGGCCGGGCATTCCCACTTGGGATCAGCTCTTGTCCTACCGCCAGGCCATCGGTCAACCCCCCGCCTGGGCAGCCGTGGATCACCTCTGGGATCCCCGCCAGGACTTTCCACAGCAGTTGGCCAGTCGCCTGCGGGAAAGCGGCTCAGTCCCCTACCTGCGCCTGCGGCTAGATCCAGCCCAACTTTCTGCCTTGGCCAATGGGGATCACGATGAGACCTTGCGCTCTTGGGCCCGCGGGATCCAGCGCTTTGCCACCCCCATCATCCTGGCCGTCGTCGTTGGCGACGGGGATCCCGAACGCGCTCGCGGTAGCGGTGGGGAGCCCTTTGGTGGGACGGAGTCCTCGCTGCAACAACGGGCCTACCAACACCTGATGCAAACCCTGCGCTCTGTTCGCGTTAGCGGGACGGAGTCCTCGGCCAATTTGCTCTGGGTGGTGGAGCTGGACGGAGAAGATGCAGAGGCCGTGTCCGCCTGGGCTAACTTCCCTGGGATGGACTGGCTGAGCCTACAGGTAACGGGGGATCCCGCCGCTTTTGAACCGCTGTACCGCCGCCTTGAGGCCCTCAACCCGGAAGTGCCTGTGGTGATCCGCGGGCCGGCTCCGGGCTCAGCAACCTCTCAACCGCTGCTGGAAGGTCTGGAGGCGCAGCGCTGGCCTCAGGTGATCGGCTGGAGCTGGACTTTAAGCCCGGACGGGATCCCTCCTGCAGCCGCACAAGATTGGCGGCAGCATCTGCAACAGGGGGATCCCCAGATATGGCTGGGGGAAATGCGGGTGCAGCCCCCGCCCAGCTCCCTTCCCTCGCCCAAGCTCTGAGAAAGGACGACCTGTCTGGAAAAACCTCCTGGAAAAGTCGATAATAAGCCAGCCGTTTTACCTTTCCTTCAGGAATTGTGGCCCTGATCCCCTCATCACCTCCCCTGTCCCGCTTCGCCCAGGCCATCCAGCGGGGGGAATTTCTGCTCACCGCCGAGATTACCCCCCCCAAGGGATCCGACACCAGCACCCTGCTGTCTTTGGCCCAGCAGCTCAAGGGGCGGGTGCATGCCATCAACATCACGGACTCCAACCGAGCCATGGCCCGCATGAGCCCGTTGGCGGCCTCGGTGCTGTTGCATCAGGCGGGTGTTGAACCGATCCTGCAGTTGGCCTGTCGGGATCGCAACCGCCTGGCCCTCCAGGGGGATCTGTTGGGGGCCTCAGCTCTCGGCCTGCGCAATGTGTTGGCCCTCACCGGGGATCCCATCCACATCGGCGATTGCCCCGATGCCCGCCCCGTATTCGATCTGGAGTCGGTGCGCTTGCTGCAGCTTATCCAACGGCTGAACAACGGCCTCGATTGCAACGGCAAACCTCTCCCGGATGGGGGCACGCATCTGTTGCCGGGGGCAGCAGTAGAACCCCAATCGGGCAGCTTTTCCGGCCTGGAGCGGCGCTTCCACCGCAAGCTGGAAAACGGGGCCCAATTTTTCCAGAGCCAGATGGTCACCGACTTCGAGCAGCTGGAGCGCTTCATGGATAAGTTGGGCCGTCCCGCCGGCAAGCCCATCCTGGCTGGCATCTTTTTGCTCAAGTCGGCCAAAAATGCCGAGTTTATCAACCGCAACCTGCCAGGAGTGAAGATCCCAGACGGGATTATCCAGCGGCTGGCCAACGCCGCCCACCCCCTCGAAGAAGGGATCCGCATTGCCGCCGAACAGGTGCGTCAGGCCCGCCAGATCTGCCATGGGGTGCATCTGATGGCCGTCAAAGCCGAGCACCTCATCCCCCGCATCCTGGATGAGGCCGGGATCCCTCCCCTGACCGGCTAGCTCAACACTTGCTCCAGCCCGTAGACCAAACCTTGAAGCTGCAGCACCTTGCGGATCCCCAGGATCACCCCCGGCATAAAAGCTATCCGATCGGTGGTGTCGTGTCTCAAGGTGAGGGTTTGCCCCATCCCACCAAAAATGACCTCCTGATGGGCGATCAACCCCGGCAGACGAACGCTGTGAATGGGAATGTTGGGGCCAGAGAGCCCTCCCCGCGCACCGGGGATCAGCTCTTTTTCTTCCACTGAGGACTCCGTCCCGCTGTCGCGAACGGGCGGGTTAAAGGTTTTGCCCAATTGTCCCAGCCGTTGGGCCGTCTGTAGAGCCGTGCCGCTGGGGGCATCCGCTTTGCGGTTGTGGTGCAGCTCGATGATCTCAACGTGGTCAAAATACTGCGCCGCCTGCAGGGCCATCTGCTGCAGCAAAATCATGCCGATGGCGAAATTGGGCGCGATTAAACAGCCCACACCCGACTTGTCCGCCAGATCCCGCAGCCGCTCCACCTGCTCCGGCGTCAGGCCCGTCGTCCCCACCACCGGACGCACGCCAAAGGCAATGGCCGAGCGAACATGTTCAAATGCCGACCGAGGATGGGTAAAATCCACCATCACGCCGCGGTTGCTGCGCTGCGACAACCTCAGCAACTGCCCCGGCAGGTCGTCGGTAATCTCCACCCCCAGGGATCCCAGGCCCAGCACCTCGCCAATATCCGAGCCCAATTGCGAGCGGGCCACCGCCCCCACCAACCTCATGTCGGGCGTCTGGGCAACGGCTCGCACCACCTCCCGCCCCATTTTGCCCAGGGCCCCCACCACCAAAACCGGGATGGGGGATTGGGCCGCTCCTGGAGTTGCCAACCCCTGAGAGGGGTCTGCACCACTATCGCGATCGACCGGATCAACCGATGTTGTCACCCGCTGCTGCCCTCATCCAAGCTCTACGAAATGACTGCGAAAGCGGGGGATCCCTGCAGATCCATCACAGCTTCACCTCGATATCTACCCCTGCCGGCAGATCCAGCTTCATGAGAGCATCGATGGTTTTGGAAGAGGGGGAATAGATGTCGATAATGCGCCGGTGGGTGCGGGTTTCAAAATGTTCCCGCGAGTCCTTGTCGGTGTGGGGGGAGCGCAGCACACAGTAGATGCGGCGCCGAGTAGGCAAAGGAATCGGGCCAACCGGCACGGCGTCGGTACGACGAGCCGTATCCACGATTTTGTCGCAGGAAGTATCCAGCAGCCGATGATCGTAAGCCTTCAGGCGGATACGAATTTTCTGTTGAGTCAAGGTAGGCATGGCCGGAGAGCAATCCAGAAAAAGGGGGACTCAAAAAAGCTGGCAGGGAAAGTGCTCCGCGCCACTATCGCAACTGAGTTGGTCTGGGGCCGTCGGCACTCAATCCCTGCCAGGAAAAAGCAGCTTACTTCAGGATCTTGGAGACAACACCCGCTCCGACAGTACGGCCACCCTCGCGGATAGCAAAGCGCATCCCCTGCTCAATGGCGATGGGCTGGATCAGCTCCACCGTCATCTTAACGCGGTCACCAGGCATCACCATCTCTGGCTGGGATCCGTCATCAGCCGTGAAGGAAGAGATGGTGCCGGTTACATCGGTGGTGCGCACATAGAACTGAGGACGATAGCCGGCAAAGAAGGGCGTGTGGCGACCTCCCTCCTCTTTCTTGAGGACATATACCTCAGACTCGAAGCTGGTGTGAGGAGTAATGGTCTTGGGCTTGGCCAGCACCATGCCGCGCTCCACTTCGTTCTTCTGAATGCCCCGCAACAGCACACCAACGTTGTCGCCAGCGATCCCCTCATCGAGGGTTTTTTGGAACATTTCCAGGCCAGTAACAGTGGTAGAGCGAGTTTCTCGCAGGCCCACCAGTTCCACCGTTTCGCCCACTTTGATGCGGCCCCGCTCGATCCGGCCCGTGGCCACCGTGCCCCGACCAGTAATCGAGAAGACATCCTCCACAGCCATCAGGAAGGGCTTGTCCACATCCCGCTCAGGCGTGGGAATGTAGGAGTCCACCGCATCCATCAGCTCATAAATTTTGTCCACCCAAGGATCTTCGCCCCGCTGGGTTTTGGGGTTGGCGGTCATTCTTTCTAGGGCTTTCAGCGCCGATCCTCTGATGATGGGAACGTCGTCGCCGGGGAAGTCGTATTTGGAGAGAAGCTCCCGCACTTCCAGCTCCACCAACTCCAGCAGCTCTGGATCGTCCACCATGTCTGCCTTGTTCAGAAAGACCACCAAGCTGGGCACCCCTACCTGACGGGCCAACAGGATGTGCTCCCGTGTTTGGGGCATGGGACCATCAGCTGCAGACACCACCAAGATGGCCCCATCCATCTGAGCCGCGCCTGTGATCATGTTCTTCACGTAGTCGGCGTGGCCGGGACAATCCACGTGGGCGTAGTGACGGTTGGCAGTCTGATACTCGACGTGGGCGGTGTTGATGGTAATGCCGCGAGCTTTTTCCTCTGGCGCTGCGTCGATCTCATCGTACCTTTTGGCTGTGGCCTGACCCAAAGCAGCCAAGGTGGTGGTGATGGCAGCCGTCAGGGTGGTCTTGCCGTGGTCAACATGGCCGATGGTGCCAACGTTGACATGGGGTTTGGTGCGTTCAAACTTAGCGCGTGCCATGAATCGTCACTTCCTTTTTGGTTTCAGTCAGCTACTCATTTCCTTTGTTTTTGGCAATGATGGCTTCGGCGATACTGCGAGGAACTTCCTCGTAGTGGCTGAACTCCATCGTGAAGGTGCCTCGACCCTGGGTCTTGGAGCGAATGTCGGTGGCATAGCCAAACATCTCCGCCAAGGGAACTTTGGCATTGACTTTGGTAATGCCGCCTTCTGTATTCATCCCCTCCATCTGGCCGCGGCGGGCGTTGATGTCCCCGATGACATCCCCCACAAAGGCTTCAGGGACTTCCACTTCGACCTTCATCATCGGCTCCAGCAGGGTAGGGCTTGCCCTGCGAGCGGCCTCCTTCAGAGCCATCGAACCGGCGATCTTGAAGGCCATTTCGCTGGAGTCCACCTCGTGGTAGGAGCCATCCACCAGGGTGGCGCGGATGTCAATCAGGGGATAGCCCGCCAGCACACCGGATTCGCAGGCTTCTCGGATCCCTTGCTCGGCTGGCCCAATGTATTCTTTGGGCACAACGCCACCCACAATCTTGGAAACGAACTCAAATCCTGTACCCGGCTCCGCCGGCTCTAGGTCGATCACCACATGGCCGTACTGGCCGCGGCCACCACTCTGGCGAACAAACTTGCCTTCCACGCGGCTGACCGGCTTGCGAATGGTTTCGCGGTAGGCCACCTGTGGGTTGCCAACATTGGCTTCTACGTTGAACTCCCGCAGCATCCGATCCACCAAGATCTCCAGGTGCAGCTCGCCCATCCCAGAGATGATGGTTTGATTGGTCTCGGGATCCACAGACACGCGGAAGGTGGGATCCTCCTTGGCCAGGGCCTGCAGGGCCTTGGAGAGCTTATCGATATCGGCTTTGGTTTTGGGTTCTACCGCTACTGAGATCACCGGCTCTGGGATAAACAGAGACTCCAGGATCACCGGCGCATTTTCGTCGCAGAGGGTGTCTCCGGTGGTGGTGTCCTTGAGGCCCACCACAGCTCCCAGATCTCCTGCCCGCAGCTCATCCACGTCCAAGCGTTCATCGGCCTTCAGCACCACCAACCGCGAAATTCGCTCTTTCTTGTTTTTGGTGGAGTTGAGCACATAAGTACCTTTGGTCAACACCCCCGAGTAGACGCGAATAAAGGTGAGATCCCCGTACTTATCACTCATCAACTTGAAGGCCAGGGCGGAGAAGGGCTCATCGTCGCTGGCACGGCGGGACACTTCTGAGCCATCTGGCAGCACCCCCTTGATGGCCGGAATATCCACAGGCGAGGGCAGGTAATCCACCACCGCATCCAGCAGCATCTGGACTCCCTTGTTCTTGAAGGCAGAGCCACACAGCATGGGCACAATTTGGCCGCTGATCGTGCCTTTGCGCAGACCCGCCATCAAGTCGGCTTCGCTCAGATCTTCTTCGGCGAAGTACTTTTCCATCAGAGCCTCGTCCGTCTCGGCCACTGCTTCCACCAGCTTGGCCCGATACTCTGCCACGAGATCTTTCATCTCCTCAGGGATGGGGGCCGGACGAATGTCTTTGCCGATCTCATCCATATAAATGCGGGCTTGCATCCGCACCAAGTCAACAATGCCGCAAAACCCGTCTTCGGCACCGATGGGCAGTTGGATGGGCACAGCATTGGCCTTGAGGCGCTCCCGGATCTGGTTGTAAACCTTGAGGAAATTGGCCCCCATGCGATCCATTTTGTTGACGAAGGCAATGCGGGGCACATTGTAACGATTGGCTTGCCGCCAGACGGTCTCAGACTGAGGCTGCACGCCGCCCACCGAGTCAAAGACGGCGATCACCCCATCCAGCACCCGCATGGAGCGCTCAACTTCGATGGTGAAATCGACGTGCCCAGGAGTATCGATGATGTTGATGGTGTACTCCGGTGCGCCGGAGAGGGGCTGGGAAGGATTTGCGGGATCCCGCTTAGTCCAACGGGTGGTGATGGCCGCAGCGGTGATGGTGATGCCCCGCTCCCGCTCCTGGGCCATCCAATCGGTGACCGCAGTTCCGTCGTGAACTTCGCCAATTTTGTGCACCAGACCGGAGTAGAAGAGAATCCGCTCTGTGGTCGTGGTCTTGCCAGCATCGATGTGAGCCGCGATGCCGATGTTTCGGACTCGTTCTAGGGGAACTGTGCGTGCCACGTCAACCTCCCAATCCTCGTCGCCCTGCGACTTGGGCAAACTAAAAAATCCTTTACAATTCTAATCTTTTTTGCCGATTTT
>NZ_JANSHS010000084.1:0-3115 GCF_047461695.1 Synechococcus sp. R6-7 | reverse complement strand
GCGAAGCAGTCAGGGTCGGGTAGTTTACGCCCGTTTTCTCACTCTATTCGCCTTTCAAATTTCTTCTAAGATGCGAAACTGCACATGGTTAATGGCCAGCTCCCCAATTGAGGCTTGGTCGGTGTTGATCGTCTCGAAAGGGATCCCTTTGGCGATCTCGGCATGGGTCCAGGGCAAGCCCATGAAGTAGCGCTGCGAATAGGGGCGCTCCCCCCGATCGTCGGGGTTCGACTCCATCGGCACCCAACCCCAGCCGGGCAGATAAAACTCAATCCACACGTGGTTGTACTGGGGAAACAGCGGGATCCCTTTCAGTTCTGGATGGGGAGGACATTTGTAGCGCCCCACCGTGCGGCAAGGGATCCCATTGAGGCGGGCCAAAGCCAACAGCACCCCCACATATTCACCACAAGAACCGGAGCCACGCCGCAAAACCTCATCCGGCGGATCGATGCGAGAGGTGACCCGGTAGGAGAGCTTGTCGTAAACATAGGCCCGGATATTGAGCATTTTGCGCAGCAAGTTGGTCTCGCTGCCAACGGCCAGCCGCGCTGCCTCTCGGACAATCGAGGTGTCCATGGCCAGGTAGTCATCGTCCACCAAGTAGCGATCCCGCAGCTCCCTGGGCAAAACGGCAGCCTCTACATCCAGTGGATCGATGCAGTACTTGATACTGTAGAGATCCAGCACCGCCCGCCAGCCAAACAAGCGCACCTCATGGGCCCCCAGGGATCCCAGCGAAAACACCGCCACCTGTTGGCCAGATTGCTCTTCCACTTCAAACGGCAGACCTACCCAGTGCAGGCTGCGCACCCGTTGGCGAAGGCTGTTGCAGGGCAAGGCAATTCGCCAGACCAAATCGGGCAGGAAGCGCGGCTCTTCTTGGGCAATTTCTTCCACATAGGTCAGCTCCACCCGATAGCCGTGGGAGAGGGTGTAGGTGGCGCGTTCCCCCAGACACTGGGGCTGAAAAACTACCGGACAGGCAATGGGGGAATCCTCGGCCTCGGTTCCACCGCCGCCAGAGGGGTCGGGGGAGCTAGGGGGATCCAAAGGCCGCAGGCGTAGGGGGGCCACCCAGGTTTTATCGCGCAGGGCCACCGACAAGGGATCTGGAGCGTTGGGGTTGTCGTGGATGTAGGCTTCTTCGTGGGCATAGGCCACCCAGAGTTGCCCCCGCCAATGGGCCAAGCCTGTTGGCCCAGGAGAAGGGGTGAGGATACGGGCCAGTTCTCGCCCGGTCTGGCGCTCCAGCACGTAGATCGTCTCTTCCACCCGATCGCTCACCCAGAGGTAGTCTCCCTGCACCGCAATCTGTTCTCGGCCAACCCCAGGGGCAGGCATCTCCTGCACGATGAGACCACGGCTGGGATCCAGTTGCAGGATTTTTTCCCGTCGGTAGCAGGTGGCATAGAGGTAGCGGTTTCCCGTGTGGGGATCGCTCCAGAGGGCGATCCCTTCGATAGGGTAGGGGCACCTACACACTGGAAAGGCTTCCAGGGATCCCGGTTGCTGGAGAGCGGACATGGGAATGCGCAAGATTTGCCCCTCTTGCTCCCGACTGAGCCAAATCCACGCTTGATCCCCTTCTGACTCTACCCACAAACCGTAAGCGCCTTGGAAAGAATGGACATGATGAGGATTGAGCAGCAGGGTGTTGTGCTCTTGAATTTCCACCAAATAGCCCCTCACCCGATCCAAGCCCAACAGGCGATCTCCCCAGGTGGCCAAACCTTCCAAAGCAACCAGCCCCAGAGGTTGCAGAGGGGCCACAGTTCCCTGTTGCCGCCCAGATGGAGGCCACCAAGCAGGCTGGGATCCTCTTGCCGTAGAACCCGGATTTTTCAGAGCACCCAGATCATTTGCCGGATGGATGGCAACCATGAAGGCTTCCTTGCCTATGGATGAAGTTGACATGCTGGCGCGATCTGCACCAAGGCGGTACGACTGTCCAATATTTACTGTCCAACATTATTATGATGCGCCTCTTTTCAACCCCACACCCAAGGCTTCTCGACCAATGTATCCCTGCTAGTCTTGCCAGGACTGGAGAATGTTACGATGATGGCGGCTTTTTGGCCAGCAAGATAGAGCAGCGGTGGGGAGTGGTAGGGGATGGAGTTGGCCTTGGCAATTGGCGGCCTGGTGGCAGGGATCCTGGCCGGGGTGCTGGGCATTGGCGGTGGCGTGATCCTGGTGCCCTTACAGGTCAGCTTGGGGATCCCACCGGTTCAAGCTGCAGCCACCAGCAACCTTTCCATCGTTATGACCTCGATTGCAGGCAGCATCCAAAACTGGCGGATGGGCATGCTGGATCTGAAACGGGTGATCCTGCTGGGGATCCCAGCGTTGCTTACGGCTCAAGTAGGAGCAATTATCGCCAGTCGCCTTCCCAGCTATCTGCTGTTGGCAGCGTTTGGAGTGTTGCTGCTGGCCAACACTTACCTGGTGCAACTCAACAAAAAGGTGGTTATCCAGGCCCAAGAATTGGGGGCTGACGTCAGCGGTGCCGAGCACCTCAGCGGGACGGAGTCCTCAGGGCAGATGTCTCCCTGGTTAGCCCGCGCCCTGACCGGCGGCACTGCCGGTTTGTTGGCCGGGCTGTTTGGCATCGGCGGTGGGGTGATCCTGGTGCCAATGCAGATCCTGCTGCTGAAAGAGACAATCAAAGTGGCGATTCAGACCAGTCTGGGGGCCATTGTGATCACAGCAGTTGCTGCCACTGCCAGCCATGCGGGCCTCAGCGATTGGATCTGGAATGGCCTGGGGTTCGGGGACGGCACCATCCACCAGAATGTGCTCTGGATCCCAGGTTTAATCTTGGGCACAGGGGGGTTAATCGGTGTACAGATCAGCACACGCACCCTGCCCAAATTGCCCGATGAAACCGTCAGTCTGTTGTTTCGGGGCTTTCTGACCATCCTTTCTCTCTACATTTTTTGGCAAGCTTGGCAAAGCTACCGAGCCCTGTGAAGTGATCCTGGTCTGCCCCAGTGCTCGGGACAGCAGTCCTGGTTCCAAGCTACGGTCATTTGGATTTAAACTGGGACACTGAACTCAAACCCAAAATGTTGCATGCACTGATCCAGAAGGCTTTTCAAGGACTCCGTCCCGC
>NZ_JANSHS010000083.1:0-6831 GCF_047461695.1 Synechococcus sp. R6-7 | reverse complement strand
GGGTTTTGGGGGTTAGAGGCATGCTCTTCTTGCGCTCAAGCGAAAGATTGCTGTGATCAATGCTGCTTTTTGCCCGATTGATAAGGGATCCCCGAAAGCTTGTCAGGGGGTGATCTGGAACTCCAGGTTGTAGGTTTGGAGTAAGTTTATGGTTTCGTGATCGGTGATGTTGGTGTCGGCCAGCTCCAAGTTGTAGAAATCGATGAACTCTTCGTGGTCAAAATAGGGGCCGGCATGCCAGGTACCCATCTCCAGTTTGATAAAGCGATCCCCAGGCACCCGAAAGGCTTGAATCTGATCGACGTGCAGCTCATTGGCAGGCGGTGCAACACCAATAAACCACTCCTTGCCATTCAGGGATCCCAGGCACTGGGTGCAGCGGATGTGGTGGGTGATCTGAGTAAACTTGAGGCCGCGGCGAGGCAAGCGCATGATGTAAAAGCGGGGCTGCCCTTGATTCAAGAACAACTGAGCATCTTGACTGTCGAAGGGTTTGTGATCGGGAGTGGGGCAAATGACCTGTCCGTAGGGGGCAAAGTTTTCCGGTTCAGCGAGATGGGCCTTCAGTTGGCGCAATTGGCTGGTCACCCTGCTCTTCTCCTTTGCGTTTGACGAGCTGTCTTGTGTCTCACTGTTGCCCTACAACGTGAGCACGAGGGCGTGAAGACGCAAACAGCCCAGCGAACCCCATTCTATCGAGACTTGGTCAGGCAGCTTCCCTTCTGGGAAGGGATCCCTGAGCAAGCCCAAGCTGCTCAAGGTCGCAAGTACAATGGGAAAACTTCCCAGCCTCAGCAGAGCAAATGGCGATGCAGCGGGACTTACAAGAGCTGATCATCTCCCCAGCTCAAGTTGAAAGCCTCTCTCAAGTGCCGGTGGCTTGGTTGTATCGGCCTCGGCCCGTTCGTCGCTTTAAGGATCGCCTGCGCCAGTTCTCCGCTTTCTGGGATCTCCTACGCTTGCTGGTGACGCTGGACTTGTTCTTGCGTTTCTTGACCTTCTGGACAGGGGGATCCCTACTTACCCTGGTGGGGCGGATTTGGATCCCTGGCCTACAGGCCACTTGGGGCACTTGGCCGGTGGAATGGGGGATCCTGGCGGCTATTGCCGCCCTGGGCCAAGCCTACTGGATTTTCCGCAGCCGCCGCATGCCGCTGCTGTTGAACTTGCTGGGGGAAGTGGATCGCTACAACCGAATCATCCAGGCCATCCACGTCAACGACCAGTTGGTGGAAGCGGGCAACCCCGAGGTGAAGCTGGCTCAGAGGGCTGAGGTGATCGAAGCGCTGAAGCTGACCCGGGCCGATCTCATCCGTGCCTTGAAAACTGAACGGATCTTGCGGCAAAACGAAGACCTGATCGAGCAGCAGAGCGAGTTCTTCGGCGATAACTTGGCAGCTTTGACAGCTCTGCAGGTGAGCGAGCAGGCCAGCGAACAGGGTCGTATCCTAGAGACTGCTTTACAGATTGCTTTGCAGGTGCGCTCCCAAATCCGCCGTTTGCAAGAGCGAGAAGCCAACCACCCCCCAAACAGGGATCCAGACAAGATTGAGAAAGATCAGCAGGATAGAGATGGCAACTCAGATGGGCAGTGAAACAGATGGTTATTTTTGTCGGCAGGCGGCGCTGTGGGTTCTAATCCTTGGGAGAAAGTTGAGGTTGATTGCACCGCGTTAGCAGGTCGGAGACCGAAATTGGAGTGACCCCATCTCCCTGATTGGTGCTAAATCCCCGCTCTGCACTATTCCGCACTGTCAGGATCGCCTGCCGGCGCTACACTGGGGCTTGTCTTGGATCCCTCTGTCATCCACACACCTCTAGATGAGCCTTTTGGCCCGCTCCCTGGCCTACGCCCAGAACCACAGCGACACGCTGTTTCAAGCCTTCGTCCAACACCTGCAACTGGTGGCGGTGCCTTTGGGAATGGGGCTGCTGTTGGGTTTGCCGCTGGGTTTTTTCAGCTCCCGCTCCCAGATGCTTTCCCTGGTGGTGATCAATGCGTTCAGCAGCCTGCGGGTGATCCCCAGTTTGGCCATTTTGTTTTTGGCCATCCCCTATTTCGGCCTCAGCTTCCGTTCGGCAGTTGTCGCCCTAACCCTTCTGGCTCTGCCCCCCATTCTGATCAGCACGGATGTGGCCTTCCGCAGCCTTGAGCCGGCCCTGCGGGAAGCTGCCCTGAGCATGGGCATGACCCCTGCCCAGGTACTGCGGCACGTGGAGATCCCTTTGGCCTTGCCGGTGATCTTGGCCGGTGTTAAAACGGCTACCATTGAGGTGATTGCGAGTGCTACCCTGGCAGCATTCATCGGCGCGGGAGGGCTGGGCACTTTTATCACCCTGGGGTTTGCTCTCTATGACAACGCCATCTTGCTGGTGGGGGCGGTTCCAGTGGCCCTTCTGGCTATTGCGGCCGAGATCGGCCTTGGCACTCTGCAGCGGGCTTTGGAACCTCCCCAAGCCTGAGGTTCTGTGAGGGATCCCATGCCGTCTTCCTCTAGTTCTTCTGAGGTGCAATCCCGTTGGCCTGGCCGCTCCATTCCTTTGCGGGTGGCGTTGCTGCTGCCCCTAGTGCTCTCAGTAGCAGGGGGAGTGGGGGGAGTGGCCTATCTCTCCTGGCGGGCCGGGCGACACCTGGCGCTGCGCTTGACGGAGCAACTGAAGCGGGAAGTTACCCACCAGACCGAAGAGCACCTCAGCCGCTATTTGCAAGTTCCCCCTCGCATCAACGCCCTCAATCAAAGCCTCGTGAGAGGGGGGCTTCTGCCCGATTTGACGACACCCAGCCCAGCCGATCTAGAGGTTTTGGAAGCTCACTTTGCCCGCCAGTTGCAGCTCTTTCCTGAGCTCGGCTATATCGGCTTTGTCTCGGCTCAAGGGGGGTTTGTGATCGCCCGCCGTCACGCCGACGGATCAATTTGGACTTACCATACACTCGGCCTGTTGCCGGGATCCGCCCAGGGCCGCCAACGGGATCCAGAGACAGGGGATCCCACAGGGTTCACTCGCCGGTTGGGCTTTGTGGATCTGAGGCAGTTGTTCTGGTTTCCCCAGCTCCTGCAGTCGGAAGGGATCCGCGACACTTGGGTGGCAACCCGATTTTTTGCGGAGCTTCCTGCCCAGGATCCAGAGCGGCTGATCGTGACGTCCCTGTCTCTGACCGACTCGGGGGGGCGGGTTTACGGCAGCTTAGTGGCTTCCCTCTCCGTCCGGCAGCTTCAAGCCTTTCTGGAAGAGATGGAAGGCCGTTCTCCTGCAGAGGTGAGTTTTCTGCTGGACGAGGAAGGACAGGTGGTGGCCAGTACGGCGGGGCCTGCTCCCCATCCGCTGCTGGTGGCTGTGCAAGAGCAGGTGGGCTCCTGGGAGACGGCCTCTTCTCAGAATTCGCTGCGCCTCGTGGTTGGCGGGATCCCCTACTGGGCGGAGGTGGAGTCCGTTCAGAGTGAAGGGAGGCTAGGTTTTTATTTCGTGTACGGGATCCCAGAGGCAACCCTTCTGGCCGAAGTCCATCGGGGCGCCCAACAGGCTGCGCTGCTGGGGGGTGGGCTATTGCTGAGCATGCTGGGGACAGGGATCCTCCTCGGCGAAGCTCTCTCCCGTCCCCTGCGCCGCCTCACCCAAGTAGCCGAGCAATTTATCCAAAGCGGCTTCCAGCCCTGGCCCCCTTTGGATCCCGGCCCCATCCAGGAGGTGCAGACGCTAACCAAAGCCTGGCAGCAGGCGGCAGCAGCTCAGCAGGCCCTGCTGGATCGTCTCTGGCAGCAGCAGCAAGAATACCGCGCCGTGGTGGAGCAGCAGACAGAGCTCATTTGCCGCTTTCGGCCCGATACCTGCATCACCTTCGTCAATCCTGCCTGTTTGCGCTTCTTCGGTCGGCGGGCAGAGGAGGTGGTGGGCCAACCTTGGCGGGATCGGCTGCCGGAAGAAGAGCAGGCTAAGGTGTTGCAAGCTTTTGCTGCTCTCACGCCTGAGCATCCTTTCTACTGCAGCGAGCGGGAGTATCCCGGAGAAAACGGCCAGTCCCGCTGGATTAGCTGGGTGGATCAGGGCATTTTCGACAGCCAAGGCCGCTTGGTGGAGATCCTGTCGGTGGGGCGGGAGATCACCGAGCAGAAACGGGCAGAACAGCAGTTGCAGGCCCTCAACCGGGAGCTAGAAGCCCAGGTGGAGCTGCGCACGGCCAAGCTGCAGCAAGCCTTGCATTTTGAGGGGGTGCTGCGCGCCATCAGCAGCCGGATGGTGGTCAGCCTAAACGAGGGGGAAATTCTTGAAGAAGTGGTCAGAACCCTTGCCGAGGCACTAGGCCTAACCTGCTGCCAAATCCTGCTGCTTTTAGAAGATGGGTCAACCTGGATCCCTGGCTACTGCTACTCCCCCCTTCTCTCTTCTGATGCAGCTCAGGGCGACAGGGCGGATCCCTTGCATGGGCCAGACTACGCCAGTGACCCGGAGTTCTTGCGCCTGCTGCAGTCCCATTCTTCCTCACAGCAGAAATGGAAAATCCACTGCTGTTGTCGGAAGGAAGGACGCTGGGTGCGGCTGCTGGCCTGCACCCTTTGGGACAAAGAGAAGCGGCTGGGAGCTTTGCTGTTGGAGCGGCTGCCGGAGCAAGAGTTTTCCGAAGACGAGATTCAACTGGCCTATCAGGTGGCCAACTTGTGTGCCCTGGCCATTCGCCAAGCCCGTCTGTACCAAGCAGCCCAAGCGCAGGTGAAGGAATTGGAGCGGCTGAATTTGCTGAAGGATGATTTCCTCAGCACCGTCTCGCACGAGCTGCGCACCCCCATGACCAATGTGCGCATGGCCTTGCAAATGCTGCAAATGACCCGCGATAACCCCGAGAAACAGCGGCACTACTTCACCATTGCCCTGAAAGAGTGCAACCGGCAAATCGAGCTCATTAACGACCTGCTGGATATGCGACGGCTGGGAGCCGGGACGTATCTGCTGCAACCAGAGAATATTTTTCTGCCGCGGTATTTACAAGATTTGCTGGACGGGGCTCAGCCTTTGGCCCAAGCCAAACATCAACACCTGCAACTGCACCTGGAGGCAGGGATCCCCTCGCTTTGGGCCGACCCCACCTGCTTGGGGCGCATTCTGCGCGAGCTGCTGCACAACGCCATCAAGTACACGGCCCCCGAGGGATCCATCCACCTGCGGGTTGTCTCAGAAGGAGAGGGGATCCTCTTCGTCTGCAGCAACAGCAGCGAGATCCCAGAGCCAGAGCTGCCCCGCATCTTTGAAAAGTTTTACCGGATCCCGCAATCGGATCGCTGGAAGCACGGCGGCACCGGCCTGGGGCTGGCTTTGGTGAAGCAACTGGTGGAGCATATGGGGGGGAATATCTCCGTCAACAGCTCGGATGGATGGACGCATTTCCAAGTTTGGTTGCCCCAAGGTGAGGATCCTGCTCCGCCATTGCCCGGCCCACCCCCAATGTCAGAAGAGCTCCCCTTTTGGAAAGAGGCTGGGGGTGAGGGGCATACCTGACCCCTATCCCGGCAAGACTTGTTGCTGCCAGAGGGCCTCCAGTTGCACTGTGTATTCGGAGTTCACGATGGGCACTGCCCCGGCAATGGCCTCTTGAATGGGGATCCCGGCAGCAGCCTCCAGCTGGGCAAAAGCTGTTTGGTAGTCGGCAGACAACCGGCTGACATCGATGAGCGGCAGATCCCCCCAGACCTCCGGCTTGAACTTTTCCAGCTGCCCCTCCGGGCTGGCCAAGACCTCTGCCAGGACCATTGCCCCCCAAGGATTGGCCGCATTAATGGGAATGGCTGTAAACGAGGGATCGATCAAGCTGGTGCCCGGGATCCCATAGGGGGTGGTGCTGGGGGGAAATTGGCCGTTGCCCTTGCGTAAGATCACCTGATCGATAAAGGTGGGGATGAGCCACACTTCGCCGTTGGCAAAGAGCTCCGCCAGGCGGGCAAAGGTGGGCGGGTAGGTTTGGCCCTGTCTCCACAGGAAGGGATCCAGCTTTCTCAGGTATTCCACCAGGGCAGGGGATTGTCGCGCCCAGAGATCGGCATCGAAGTCCGGCCCGCTGTACTGGGCATAGCCCCCGGTCACACCATAGAAGGCGCTCAACAAAAAGCGGCTGCCATGAAAATCCGGCGGGGCCACGTAGGTAAATCGCCCTGGATTGGCCTCTGCCCAAGCCAACAGTTCGGCGTAGCTCTGGGGGGGCTTGGGTACCCGTTCGGCATCATAGGCCATTAAAAAGTAGTTGCCGGTGTAGGGCGCAGAATAGCCCTCGGTGGGCAGGCCAAAATCCGTTGCAATATCGGCGGGATCATAGAAGGTCAAGCTGGGCAATTTCTCAGCAAAGGGGCCGAAGAGCAAATTCCCCTGCTTGAGGGTGCGGAAGTTGTTGCCATTGATCCAGATGAGATCGATGCTGCCGCCGCTGCGCAGCCCGGCCTGTACCTCCCCAATCACCTTGTTGACTGCTTCAACGGTATCCGTGAGCGGGATCCGGTTCAAGCGAATGCCATAACGCTCCTGCAACTGGCTTTTCACCCAGCCATCCACGAAGCCATTGATGGCCTCGCTGCCGCTCCACATGGCCCAGTTGACAGAGCTGCCCCGCGCCCGCTCCAGAATGTCTGCCCAGCTCAGGGATCCCAGATCTACCGTGCTCTGGGGGGCATTCTGGGCCAACGGAGAGCCTTGACCCAACACCCAAGCCCCCAGGGATCCCAGACCGGCCAACACCTGCCGTCGCTTCCAGAAAACGCTTTTGGGTTGCATAGCCTTGCCACCATCCCCATCAAACTTTCAGGTTCCAGATTCAACTTAAACTGATACATTTACGCTGAACACTGCTGA
>NZ_JANSHS010000082.1:0-5948 GCF_047461695.1 Synechococcus sp. R6-7 | reverse complement strand
GGGATAATAGTCTTTCCGAACGTACCTTAAGATGGGATGCGAGTGCCTGTCGTGATCTTGCATGCTTGAGCCTCCAGATAAGTTCCCTTGGAATCCAGTTTGAAAAGACTTTGGAAAAGGGATCTTCAAAGAGGCCCTTGAAGGGGTAGGAAGCAAGCAAATGCGCGAACCGACGTCGTGGCCTGTCTACATTGTCGGGGCTGGCCCCGGGGATCCGGAGCTGATTACCCTGCGGGGGCAAAGACTGCTGGCGGAAGCCGATGTAGTGTTCTACACAGGTTCTTTGGTGCCAGAGGGAGTGCTGGCCCATTGTCGCCCTGGGGTTGAGGCCATTGACACCCGCTCCTTCACGCTGGAAACGCTGCTGCCGCAAATTGTGGAACGGGTCAAGGCGGGGCGGCGGGTGGTGCGGCTGCAGGATGGGGATCCCTGCCTTTACGGCGCTCTGCACGAGCTGCTGATCCGGCTGGCGGAGGCAGGGATCCCTTTTGAGATCGTGCCGGGAGTAAGCGCCTTTCAATTGGCAGCCGCCCGTTTGCAGGTGGAGTTGACCATACCCAAGTTGGTACAGACGATTATCCTCACCCGCGCCAGCGGTCGCACCCAGGTACCGGAAGCAGAAGCCCTGGCCGGTCTGGCAGCCCACCGCGCCTCTTTGTGTCTATATCTGAGCGCCCGCCACGTAGAACAAGCGCAGGCAGATCTGCTGGCTCACTACCCCGCCGATACCCCGGTTGCCGTTTGTTATCGCTTGGGTTGGCCGGACGAACAGATCTGGCTGGGATCCCTGGCCGAGATGGCCGCCCTCACCCGGCAAGCCGGCTTAGAACGCACAGTGCTCTATCTCGTCAGCCCTGCCTTGAAAGGCTTGTCAAGCTCCAGATCTGCCCGCTCGCGGCTCTACAGCCCTGACCACACCCACCTCTTCCGTCCCAGAATGGGCCGGCAGCCCCGTTTGTAACAGGCTCTTTCAGTATATTGACGGACTCCGGCAGATTGAGCACAATGAGGCAGCAAGATGAGGTCAGAGGCCTGGACTTCTGGCGAGGGGGTACTCGTTTTTGCCGAGAGAAGTGGATCCCTCTTGGATTGGAGTTGTTACAAGACCATTTTTTCACTCTCTAACTTAACTTTGCTAACTCTAACTTTATGGCTGGCTCATCTGCTGCTCGCAGCGTGGAAACCCTGATCAAGGCTCTGCAGAAGGCCCTGGCCCCCCTGCCAACCCGTTCGGCCCTGAAGCAAGATGTCCTTTACCTCATGGTGGATCTCCCACGGCAGGGGATGTTTAGCCGCTCTATGGTGTTGCATCGAGTTGCCAGCCAATTGGGGGGCTTGCCTGTGCAGGGAGTTAGCCAACTGGTGGTGTACGGTCGGCTTCAGGGGGAAACACAGCCGCAGTGGAAAAAAGTCTTCTACTTGTCCTCTGGGGAAAGCAGTGCCGATGCCACGCAGATTGTATTACCGGGCACCAAGATTTCTGAGATCAAGGTGCTGGAGGCCCAAAAACCTGTTGTGGATCCCGACCACAACTCCGATTTTCGCAAAGTTAAAACTCTGGGGGCACCGGTTCCCAAAACTCAGAAAGAGCGCCGGCCAGAACCGGCTTTAAGCCAGCCCTCGGTTGCTCACGCCCCTTCCCAAGACGGGATCCCGACCCCTCTGCCTACAACTGCTCGCCCCAGTTCTCCTATCGACGTTCTGGCCAACTTTCCGACACTTGATCAATGGTTGCACAGGCCTGCTCTAAGGCCCTTCTTGGGGGGAGCTCTGGCTTTGTCTCTCCTGCTGGGGGCTGGGTTGGTGGTGCGCTCTTTTGGGCAAGCCGATGTTCCTGCCCGAGCCAGATCGCTGGGGCTGGGGATCCCGCTGTTGATCTTGGCTGCAGGGGGGGGCTGGCTGGGTTGGCAAGGCCGGCGTGCCATCAACACCTTTGAGCGGGAGGGATCCCAGGATCCCTTTACAGAAGGGCTGTCCTTTTTACAGGCCAATCCAATTCCTGAGGCAGTGGAGCGGTTTCAGGAGGCTGTGCGGCAACAGCCGAATCATGTCGAGGCCCACGTTGAGCTGGCCCATCTGTTGGCGAAAACCAACCGACTGCAGGAGGCATTGAGCCACTACCAACAGGCCAAACGCCTGAACCCGAACTTGAGCGGCATCAACACCCACCTGGTGGAAACCCTGAAGGCCCTGGCGCGGCAGTGGTTGGCCCAGCATCAGCCGGATGAAGTTCTGGCCCACTTACCCGAAGCATTCCCCCTCACCCAGGGATCCGCCCAAGCTGAGATCTATAGCCTGCTCGGCCAAGCCTGGGCAGAGAAGGGCAACTGGGCAGAAGCGTTGGCCCAGCAACAAAAGGCCCTGGGGTTGGATCCCCACTTCAGCGAGGCTCATCTCTGCATTGCTCAAGTTCGCCTCAAGCTGGGGCAATGGGACGAGGCCATCGATTCCTGTTGGGCTGCTTTGGAGTTGAATGATCGCCTGGGCCTGGGCCACGCCGTGATGGGACAAGCGCTGATGCGCAAAGGACAGCTAAAAGCGGCAATCGCAGCCTTCCGAACTGCTCTCAACCTGGATCTCGCTCCTGAGTTGGCAGCCGCTGTGCGGGTGGATCTGGGTTTGGCAATGGTGCATGCAGGCCATCTGGCTCAAGCCAGCCAAGAGTTCAGCCAGGTGGTCTTCAATGGTCAGTTCAAAAGACAGCAGGCTCGCGCCTACTACGGTTTGGGCCTGGTGTTGGCAAGCCAAGAGCAATACAGCGAAGCTGTGAAGAACTACCGGCGGGCTTTGGAGCTGGCCCCCGATCTGCACGCAGCGATGGCCGCCACTGGCCTAGCCTACTTGGGGCCCAAACAACGGGATGCCTCTGGGCGCAAGTTCATCCAGCCCCAACAGTTGCAGCAGGCTATGCAGCAGTTTGAACAGGCCCTCCAAGGAGATTCAGAGTTGCCAGAAGCTCACTTTGGCCTGGGCGAAGTGGCGCGCATCAAGGCGGATCTAACCTCGGCGGAGGCCAGCTATCGACGGGCCATTCGCAGCAATGGCAGCTATGGAGCAGCTCACTATCGTCTGGGATCCATCCTTGCCCGCCAAGGCAAGCTGGAGCAGGCCATTGAACACTTTCGCTCGGCTTTGGAAATCGCTCCCAACTTCTCCGAAGCCAGAGTGAGCCTGCAACGGCTTCTCTCCAAACAGATGGAAGAGGCCCATACCGGCCTACTCGTCCCGTAAGGTGGGATAGGATCTTCCAGTTAAGGTTCTCTCAACCCATGACACCAACGCCAGGTTGGGTGGTCAGCCCTGCAACCGCCATCCAGCTCATCCAACAAGGGGCAACGCTTCTGGATGCACGCAGTGCGGAATTGCAAGCCGACGGGATCCTGAAGGGTTCAATTCCGGTGAACTGGACGGAGTTTACTCAACCAGAGGCTGCCAACAGCGGCAAGCTGTTGGCAGATGATGACCTTCTCACCGAAAAGCTGCAGGGCCTTGGCGTGTTTCAGGGACGTCCGGTGGTGGTGGTGGCCGATCCGCTGCGGGGCTGGGGAGAAGATGGCTGGATCGTTTGGATGTTGCGCAGCTTGGGTCATCCCCAGGCGGTCATGGTGGACGGGGGCTATCCGGCCCTAGTGAATGAGGGAGTGCCGACCACAGCCCGACAAAGCGCCGACGAACTGCAACGGGGCGATTTTGTGGTGCAGCGAACCGACCGGTGGGAGATCGACCGGGACACTCTGCAGGCCAGCCTTGGCTCCGACCGTGTGGCCATCCTCGACAGTCGCGAAGCCCAAGAATACAAGGGAGCCACCCCCTATGGTGAGGCGCGCGGTGGACACATCCCCGGCGCTGTGCATCTCTACTACAAGGAGCTGATGGATGCGGCGGGATCCCTATTGCCGCCCGCTGCAATTCACGCCCGCCTGCAAAAAGCCGGGATCCCTCCGGAAGCCGAGATCATTGCCTACTGCACAGCTGGGGTTCGCTCCGCTTGGGTCACGGTGGTTTTAACCCACGTGGGCCGGCAGGCCAAAAGCTATTCCGGTTCCATCCTGGAATGGGCGGCTGGGGATCCCCAGCGGTTCCCGCTCCAGCCATGAGGGGATCCCTGCCCACTGTGATCTTGGCCGGATGTGGCTATGGAGCCATCGACGCCTTGCGGGCGCTCAAAGGGCAGGCACGGGTGATCGCCATCAACCCCTATCCCTACAGTGTCAATTCGGGCATGTCCACACGGCTGCTGAGCGGTCGGTTTTCTCTAGAGCTGGTGCGGATCCCTTTGCTGGAGCATATTCAAGCCAACGGCGCCCAGTTTTTGCCGGGGCGAGTCACCCACATCCAACCCGAAGCTCGAACCCTGACCCTGGAGAGTGAAGCCGGGATCCAAACTCTTGCCTACGACTATCTGTTGGTGAATGTGGGCCGGGAGTTGCGCCCCATCGATGGGATCCAACATGCCTTTACCATTCGACCGGCAGAACAATTGGTGGCCGCCCGAACTTGGATCCGGCAGTGCTGGCAACGGGCAGCCCAGGGGGATCCGACGCCGGGTCTGTTGACCTTTGTGGTGGCAGGGGGAGGCTGTACCGGCACAGAGCTGATGGGGGAACTCTACGATCTTTGCCGGGAAATGAGCGCAGAAACAGGGATCCCCTTGGCTCAAGCCCGGCTGATCTTGATCCATCGCCAGGCCCATCTGGTCGAGGGCTTCTCGGAACCCTTCCGCCGGGCGGTGGAAAGGGAAATCCGCCGTCTGGGGGTGGAAATCTGGGCCGGATGTCAGGTGAAAGCCTTTGGGCCGGAGCACGTGTGGCTCTCGGATGGCACCGAGTTGATAGCTCAGACCCGCCTGTGGGCAGGTGGCTTCCAGGTGCCGAGCTGGTTGAGCACCTGCGGCTTGCCAACAGGGCCGACGGGAGCCCTGCTCGTGGACAAATACCTGCGGGTGCAAGGCTCAGAGCACATCTTGGCGGTGGGGGACTGCGCTGACTTTGTTTGGGGATCCCGCCTCTTGCCCAAGATCGGCGTGTACGCGGTGCGCCAGGGGCCAATTGCAGCCCAAAACCTGCTGCGGCTCATCCGCGGCCAACCTCTGATCCCCTACCGACCGCAGGCCACGGTTTTTGTTTGTGTAACGGTGGGGAACCGCGTTGCCGTTGCCGAGAAAGGCAGGCTGGTCTGGCGCGGCTATTCAGCCACGGTGCTGAAGAACTTTTTTGATTGGCTGTACATGCGCAAACTTAAGCCCCTGCGCTGGCAGGAATTTTTCTACTGACTCAAGCTCTACCAAGAACGGGGTTAAGATCAAAACCAGATGGGCCAGGTCGGGCTCGCTTCCCAAATCCTGAATATCTGAGAACTATGGCTATTCCCGGCGGCAATGGGCTATGAGCGGATCGACTTTTGCCGACCGGCCAGAGCAGCGACCAACCAGGAGCAACAATGCCTCTAGATAACCTGCGCGGACTCTATCAGCAAGTCATTCTGGAGCGGTACAAAAAGCCCCACAACTTCGGCAGAGTGGATCCCGTCCACCGCCACCAACGTGGCCATAACCCCTCCTGTGGCGACACCATCGACCTCACCTTACAACTGGATCCCAGCCAGGAGCGGATTGTCGATATCAAATTCGAGGGGGCAGGCTGTGCCATTGCCCTGGCTTCTGCCGATCTCATGGCGGATGCGGTGCGGGGGCGCACCATCCCCGAAGCTCTGCAGTTGGTGGAGCGCTTCCAAGCCATGATGCGCGGTGGCGAAGAGTTCCCGCGGGAGCAACGGGCTTTGAACGCCATGAAAGGGGTAGCCCAATTTCCAGTGCGCATCAAATGCGCCAACCTGGCCTGGCATGCGCTCAAATACGCGCTGGAATCGCCCGAACCCCAGGCCAATGGGTCGGCCTTTGTGAGCAACGAAAACACCGACTGACCAAAAGGCGCGGCAAGCCCCGTCCT
>NZ_JANSHS010000081.1:0-8393 GCF_047461695.1 Synechococcus sp. R6-7 | reverse complement strand
GGGGTGGGGTGATGTTGGCGGCCACCTCTTTTTCCCTGCTGGTGCCGGGCACCGAGGCAGCCATAGCGCTGGGGTATTCCCCATTTGGGGCGGCTGTGGTGATGGTGGCAGGCCTGTTGTTGGGGGCGATCTTCCTGGAGAGTGCCCACCGCCTCTTTCCTCACGAGCACTTTTTCAAAGGGGTGGAAGGGGAGAACCGCGCCCATTTGAAGCGGATTTGGCTTTTTATCATTGCCATTGCCCTGCACAATTTCCCGGAAGGACTGGCGGTGGGAGTGGGTTTCGCTACCGGCCAAGTCGGCGATGGGTTGGCGTTGGCGTTGGGGATCGGCTTGCAGAACATTCCAGAGGGGCTGGTGGTGGCTTTGTCGCTGGCAAGCCAAGGGTATTCGCGGCGGTTTGCTTTTGGCATCGCCCTGCTGACCGGACTGGTGGAGCCCATCGGCGGGATCCTGGGAGCAACGGTGGTCTCTCTGGCGCAGCCCCTACTACCCTGGGGCATGGCTTTTGCGGCGGGGGCGATGTTGTTTGTCATTTCCGATGAGATCATCCCTGAGTCGCACCGGCAGGGGTTGGAGCGGGAGGGCACCTTTGGGGTCATCAGTGGGTTTGTGGTGATGATGTTGCTGGATATCACCTTGGGCTAGCAAGGGATCCCGTCGCGAAGTGGAACGGAGTTTTATTTTTTTATGTTGAGTAACGAACCCTTTTTGTGGCGAGGAGCAGGGGAACACGCCTGTCTGCTGCTACATGGATTGGGGGGCGGTGTTTACGAGTTGCAATGGCTGGCAGAGCGGCTGTTGGCGGCTGGCCTGACGGTGCAGGGATTTAACTATCCCGGCCATGACAGTGCTCCGCATCGCTTACACGACCGCCGGTCTGCCCACATGCCCCCTTCCCGCTGGACGGAGTGGTACGGGCGGGCTTTGGAGCATTATCTGGCTTTGCAGCAGGAGTATCCCCGCGTTTCCTTGGTGGGCTTTTCCACCGGCTGTCTGCTGGCTTTGCACCTGGCTTTTGCCCATCCCATCCATAAATTGGTGCTGCTGGCGCCATTTTTCGCCATTCGCCACCGCTGGTACTATCTTTTTCGCCCTGAGCAGTACCTGAACAGCCTGGGTTGGCTATTGAAGGAGGTGCCCCGCCTCAGCTTGCCGATTCGGGATGGGGACGCTCGAGCCTTGGCAGAAAGAACGGCCTATTTCCGCAGCTTTAATCTGTCGGCGGTGCGCAGCGCTCTGGAGCTGATCGAGCGGGTCAAGGGAGAGGTGGCTGGCATCCGGGTTCCCACTCTGATCCTGCAATCTCGCCAAGATACAGTAGTGGATCCTGAACAGGCAGCGTGGCTCTATCAAGAGCTGGGATCCGAGGAGAAGATCTTGTCTTGGCTGGAGCACTCCGACCACATCCTCACTTTGGACTGCGAGCGGGAAACGGTGTTTGCCCAGGTTTGCGCCTTTCTCAAACGGGATCCCTCTGCGCCCGGATCAGCGTAACCCGCTGCCAAGCACCGCGGGCATCGTAGTCCCGGATCAAACGCAAGAGACAATGGCAGTCTTCCGACTGCGGAAACCAGCTCAGGCTTACCGAAAAGCTGCGATCCCGGTAGGCGGTAGGGATGGGCAAGGGATCCGGCCCGCCAATCCACAGCCCTCCCGGCAAGGGATCCCAGTTGCTCAACCACTCTGCCCCCGAGCAGTCCACCTCGGTTTCGGCAAACCGGCCCTCGGCAACCGCAAAGCTCTGGGCGATCCCCCGCCATCTCCCCTGGAGGCAGGCTCTCAGCTGCTCTCTGCTCAGGGGTGCACAGTCTGCAACGGGATCCAAAGCTTGGCCGCGCCGCTCCAGGATCGCGGTTACCTCTACCAGACGACCTTGGGCATCCCACTGTTGCACCAGCCGCGCCTTGCGATCCCCCCAGAGAAAGCCCTGCTCGACGGCAAAATCACTAAACGGCGCCAGCTGCAGCCGCCCATTGGAAAAAGATCCATCGGGGAAAAAGCGCAATCCCGGCGAGAAATCCTGGTAGACCCAGCTCTGGGAGCTTTCGGGAGTGGGGGATCCCTGTAGGGGGTAGTAGGCGTTGGTTTGGCGGATCGCGCTCCCTGCCGCCGGACTTCCTGAAGAAGAGGATGGAGCCAAGGCCTCAAAGGTGATGAGGCTGCGCTTTTGGCCCCCCAGCTCCCAGCCGCCGGCGGTGGGTCGATAGTTGGAGAAGAGGCCGTGCCACACTCCCAGGTGGAGAGCCAGACATTGTTTTTGGGTTTTCATGAAGCAATGTGAAGCTAAGATTGTGAGGACGTAACGCTGGAGAGCAAGACCTATGGGGAAGAAGCTCCGAGGTGGCATTTTACTGATTTTGGGGTTTATGCTGTCTCCCCTTTCCTGGTGGAATGACTTGTTTTTCAATCTGCCGATTGCCTATGGGTTCGGCTACCTTTGTAGCTTGTGGCAACCGCAGTGGCTTTTGGGCGGAACCCTCGTGGGGTATTGGCTCTCCAACTTGATGGGCATTCTCATGATGCAATTTGGCGCTACGGACGTCGTCGAGAGAAGCGAAAAACCTCGCAATGTGAAACGTGATCTCTTGATTGGGCTGGCTTCTTCTACCGCCTATACTTCGGCAATTGTTGGGCTGCTTCAGTTTCACCTCGTCGATATCAGCGCCATCTTCCCCATTTCTTAACCCTATGCCGCTGGCAATTTTCTGGGCAACTTTAGTCGAAGGGATCCTCGCTTTTGTTGCCACCCATATCGACGACTTTTTCTTGCTGGTTCTGTTGTTTGCCCAGGCACAGATTCGGCCTACTTGGAAGGGCTGGCACATTTGGCTGGGAGGCTACTTGGGCTTGGCAGGGTTGATCCTGCTCAGCTCTCTGGGATACCTGGGGGGCCTGCTGTTGCCGCCACCTGCGATTGGGCTGCTGGGGTTGATCCCGATTGCTGTGGGTGGTTGGAAATTGTGGCGACCTGAACCTGAAGAAACTTTGGAAAAAGAGTTGGAAGAGTTGCGAGAGCGCCCAACCCAAAAGGCTTGGCCGATCCTTTTGCCCCCGCCAGTTCTGATGTCCATGCTCTTCACCTTTGCCAACGGCGGAGATAATGTCAGCCTGTACGTTCCTTTGTTTGCCGGCAGCACCTCTCTCCAGTTGGCCCTCTTTGCCACAATCTTTTTTCTGATGAAGGGATTGTGGTTTGCAATGGCTCAAAAACTGACGATGCAGCCTGCAGTGGCGAAGGTTTTAACGGAACGGACAGAACACTGGGTGCCCTGGATTCTGGTAGGTTTGGGGGTGTGGATCCTGTTCAAAAATGAGACTTGGAGATGGCTTTTGTCTTAGACTCTGGCCGGGATTTGTTCGTGATAGCGGGACGGGATTCTTTCGAGTTCTAGTCGTTGTGTCGGTCTAGGGAGGGATCCCAGTCCAGATCTTCGTGGCGGTGCTCCCGTTCCCAGCGATGCACCCAGTCCCAAATGCGATAGTGCTGCTCGGCGGTGAGTTGCTTGGGATCTTGGGCCAAAGCGGCAGCCTCTTCTGGGGTGAGCAAAGCAGCCAGGCTGCCGATCTCCACCAAATAGCGGCGTTCTTCCGCAGTGGTGTGGGACTGATTGAGCCGTCGAATTAAACGACGTAAAGTGGCTACATCTTGACTCATAAGCCGATAGGCGAACATCTACAAAAGGCGGTAAGAACAGTTTAAGAGCAGAATCATCAAAATCACCAAAAGAAAACAGTCCAAATTGTCTGCCCAATGCTCCTCTAATCCTCAAAGGATCCCAGAATGCGCACTTCCGGCTCCAAAAGCACCGACCATTGTTGATAGACCTTTTCCTGGGCCAAGCGAATCAAGCGGTAAATGTCCTTGGCACTCGCCTGATGGCAATTGAGGATGAAGTTGGCATGGCGCTCTGAAATTTGGGCCCCACCGATGCGGTACCCCTTCAAGCCGACCTGCTCGATTAGCCAGCCGGCAGGGTGAGATTCGGGGTTGCGAAAGACGCTGCCACAACTGGGCAAATGGTAGGGTTGAGAGCTTAGGCGTTGGTTGAGGTAGCGCTGGGTTTCCCACTGCACCTGGGACGGATCCCTGCTTGGGATCAACTGCAGCGTCGCTCCTGTCACCGTCCAGGGGGAGTCCTGTAGGCGAGAGCGGCGATAGCCAAATTGCAGATCGGCAGGTTCTAGGCGGCAGGGCTCTTGTTCCTCGTCCAAAATCTGCACTTCCACCAGCACATCCGCCATGGCGCGTCCGTGGGCACCCGCATTCATCACCACGGCTCCCCCCAGGGTGCCCGGGATCCCGATGGCCCACTCCAAACCGCTCCAGCCTTGCTTGGCGGCGGCCCGCGACAGATTGACCAAAGGCTCTCCGGCAGCGGCCCAAATTCTCCCCCCTTCCAGCAGTTGGATCCCCCGCAAACGGCGAGTGCCGATCACCAGCCCCTTCAACCCCGCATCGCTGATGAGCAGATTGCTGCCTGCCCCCAGCAGCGTCGTGGGGATCCCTTCTGCTCGCGCCCAAGCCAAACACTGCTGCAGCTCCAGATGGCTACGGGGCTCACAATACCACTCCGCTTTGCCGCCCACGCGAAAGGTGGTCAGAGGAGCCAACGGGATCCCCGATTGAATTCGTCCAGATAGCAGAGCCGCCGGCCCGCGGGGGAGAAGCCTGTCTTCAGCGGTAAGACTTGCCGCCTCAGACTCACAGGAACCGTCCCGCTGAGGCACCACCGGAGCCGTCGTCATGATTCAATACCTCAGAAGCAGCTATCTTTTCAGCTGAAGTTTGGATTTTTGGCTTTCCTTTTCAGCTGAAGTTTGGATTTTTGGCTTGCTCAGGCTGTTCCCTCACCTGAGCCGCATATGCCCGCATCGTAGCGATTATCTGCTGATTTAGGTCCCCTGCGCCCAAAAAAACGGCGAGATCTCCAGGCTGCAGGACGGACGGCAACACCTCCGGCAATTGCGGCAAAGACGACACATAGCGCACATGGGGATGGTGCTCCGCCACCGCCACGGCCAAGCGCAAGCTGTTGTCGGAACCCTCAGGCGCCGGCTCTCCCGCTCCATACGTAGGCACGATCACCACCACGTCCGCCTCCCCAAAGCAGCGGGCAAAATCTTGGAACAGGGCAGCCAAACGGCTGTGGCGATGAGGCTGAAACACGGCCACCACCCGCCGCTGTTGCAGACGGGCTGCCTGCAGGGTGGCTCGAATCTCGCTGGGATGGTGGGCATAGTCGTCGATAAAGGTGACTCCACCCACTTCCCCCTTGTGCTCAAAGCGGCGATGCGCCCCCCGAAATTGCGCCAAAGCTGAGGCAATCACCGCAAACTCCAAGCCCAACTGCCGCCCAACGGCAACCGCCGCCAGGGCATTGCTGAGGTTGTGGGATCCCAGCACCTGCAACTGGAGCTGGCCGAGCAGGGATCCCCTTTCCCAAATCTCGGCGCAGGTGAAACTGGCAGTGTAGAGGATTTGGCGAGCTTGGTACTGGGCTTGGGGATGACCGGTCAGGCTGTAGCCCACATCCACCCTCAGGTGAGCCGCCACGTTGGGACAGTCCAGACAGGCCACCAGGGTTTGGCTTTGCTGCCCATACTGTTGAAAAGCCCGGATCACCTGCCCCAAATCGGCGTAGTGATCGGGGTGATCCAGCTCAATGTTGGTGATCACCCCAATCTTGGGATAGAGCCGCACCAGGGATCCATCCGACTCATCCACCTCCGCCACCCAATACTCCCCCTTACCCAGACGGGCATTGCCATCCCAGGCATCCACTTCCCCGCCGATAATCAAGGTGGGATCCCAGCCCGCCGAGAGCAATACATAGCCGATCATGCTGCTGGTGGTGGTTTTGCCGTGAGTGCCGGCCACCCCAATGCCGGAGCGACGGTTAAACAGAGCCGCCAACAAGTCTGCCCGGTGCCAAACCGTCAATCCCTTGCCCAGGGCAGCGGCCAATTCTGGATTGGTGGGGCGAATGGCGCTGGAATAGACCACCTGGGGATCCCCGACCAACCCCTCCAAGCTGTGGCCCTGAAAGAAGCGCACCCCCAAAGCTTCCAGGCGGCGGGTACGGCCATTGGCGACAATGTCGGATCCGGAAACGCGAAACCCTTGTTTAGCCAGGATATAGGCCAGGGCCGACATCCCCACTCCACCAATGCCCACAAAGTGATAGGTGGAAAGCAAGGGATCTAGGGGATCCAAATGCAGGGGCGGAGGCTGAGACCGAACCGGCAACGGCGGGATGGGATCCCCTCCTCCAACTGTTTCCACCATCGCAACTCCACCCCACTCCTAAAACCGCCACACTCCAAAAAAAGGACTGCGTTCTGCTGACTACAAACAGGTTCGAACAGGCCACATCATATCAGGAATCCCCAGAGCTAGGTAGGCTGCGCCCCACCGGTTGCCGTGATCTGCCGGCACCTTGGGGAACCCACAGGGGGTGAAAATACGGTGAGCACAAGCAACACAGAATACAGCTGGACATTTTCATCCCAAAAACTTTACACTTATTTAAGAAAAAGAGGCGGCGTTTGTCGTCTGCAAAGCCACAGCGGGTAAAAGGCCATGAACCCACGAGCGCTTTGGTCGCTGGCAGGAGTCGGGCTGCTTGGTTGTGCCGGTCTGGCATGGCTGGGATTGAGCCAACAGGGAGCCACACAGTCGGTATCGGGAAGTGCAGAGGCAACGGTGGAAATGCGGCTGCCTCCGCAAGTTGGTGCTTTGGGTCGCCTGGAGCCGGAGGGGGAAGTGCTGCGCATTGCCGGTTCCCCCGGAGAACGGCTGGGAGAGCTGCTGGTGGCCGAGGGGGATCGCGTGGTGGCAGGCCAAGTGCTAGCCCGCTTGGAAAGCTACGCCGAGCGGTTGGCGGAGCGAGCCTATGCCGCTGCCCAACTTCAAGAGGCCCGCGCCCGGTTGCAGGCCGAGACCCGTTTCAGTCAGGCCCAAATCCAAGAGGCACGCACCCGCCTCAGCCGTCTGGACGAGCCGCAACAGATGCAAATCCGCTCCCAGGAAGCGGTGGTGGAACGTATCCGGGCAGAACTGGCCGATGCCGAGGCCAATCTGGCCCGCTTTCAGGAGCTCTGGCAGGAAGGAGCAATCTCGCAACAAGAGCTGGATCAACGCCGGCTGCTGGTGCGGCAACGACAGGAGGACTTGCGGGCTGCCGAAGCCACCCTGAGCCAACTGCGCCTGGCCCGTGAGCGCGATCTGCTCAATGCCCAAGCCCAAGTCCAAGCTGCCGAGGCGGGACTGAGTCTGGCCCAAGCCCAAGTCCAACTGGGATCCCTGGCCCGCAATCTGGAACTGGCAGAAGCTCGCCTAGAGCGCACCCTCATCCGCGCTCCCCGTGCTGGACAGGTGCTCAAGATCCACACCCGCCCTGGAGAGGTCATCCCCGCCGGCGAGGGCATTCTTGAGCTGGGCAACACCGACCAGATGATGGTGGTGGCGGAAGTCTACGAGACGGACATCCTGCGGGTTCGGCCAGGGCAACGAGCAACCATCAGCAACCGCGCTCTGCCAGAAACCCTGCAGGGCCGAGTGGAGCGGGTAGGCCTGCAGATTGGCAAGAAAGATGTGCTCAACACCGACCCAGCTGCCGATGTGGATGCCCGCGTGGTGGAAGTGTATATCCGCCTGGATCCGGAGAGCAGCGCCCGCGTGGCTGGCCTGACCAACCTGCAGGTGAATGTGGCCATCGATGTCGAGGGGTAGGCTCAGCCCATGTACAGCCTGTTCAGTGTGGCTTTTATCGCCCATCGGATCCCGTTGGCCTGGCTGCAGTTGACGCGGGAGAAGATCCGCCTGCTGGTGGCCCTGGCGGGCATTGCCTTTGCTTGCATCTTGATGTTCATGCAGTTGGGCTTCCAAGACAGTCTGCTGGAAAGTGCCATCCGCTTCCACGTGGCCCTGAAGGGAGAGATCTTCCTGGTCAGCCCTCAGTCCAACGCCCTGATTGCCATGAACACCTTCTCCCAGCGGCGACTCTATCAGGCTTTGGGCTTTGAGGGGGTGCGGGCCATCTCGCCTGTCTATGTGGGCTTTGCCCTCTGGAAAAATCCAGAGACCCGCCGTACCCGCAGCATTTTTGTGGTAGGAGTGGATCCCTCGGCTGATCTGTTGGACTTGCCGGAACTGACGCCGGACAAGCTGGAAGAGATCAAAAAGGCGGACGTGGTGCTGTTTGACCGCCGCTCCCGCAGCGAGTTTGGCCCCATCCCAGAGTGGTTTGAGTCCGGGCGAGAGGTGGTTACTGAGGTGGGAAACCGCCGCGTCCAGGTGGGGGGCCTGTTCGAGATGGGGGCCACCTTCGGAGCCGACGGCACCATCCTCACCAGCGACCTCAATTTCCTGCGCATTTTTCCGCAGCGGGG
>NZ_JANSHS010000080.1:0-1719 GCF_047461695.1 Synechococcus sp. R6-7 | reverse complement strand
AGCCCAAGCCCGCGAAAAACAACTGGCCCAAGCCCTGCTCCTGGCTCGCCAAGACGCCCTGCAAGCCCAGCAATATCTGGAGCGGCACCAAGCCGACTGCCAAAAGCAACAGGCCCGCCTGCAACACCTGCAGGGATCCCTGGCACAACTGCAAGCCGAAAGCCAACAAGCCCAGCAGCGGCTCGACCAGATTCAACTGCGTTGGGATCCCTTGCAACAGCGCCTAGCCGATCTCGCCCTCAAGCTCAGCCAACTGGAGGGATCCCCGGTGAACCAGCATTGGCAGCAACTGCAGCAGACGGTGCAGCAGCAAGAAAGTCGCTTGGCAGAGCTGCAGCAGCAACTGGCCCAACTGGAGCGGCAACAGCAGGAGAACTCCGGCCAACAACACCTGAAACAGGCCCAAATCCAGCACCACCAGGAGCGCCTGCAAGAGAGCGAACAGCGCCAAGCCCATCTGCAGGAGCAGATCGTCCAAGCCCAAGCCACCCTTGGTCACATCCAGCAGCACCTTGCCGAGCAACGGCAACAGATAAGCCAGATCGAGGCCCGCCTCGCCCACCTGCGCCAAGAGCGGGATCGGCAAGAATTCCAATTGCGGGCCCAACAACAGCAAATCCAACGCCTGGAGTGGGAACGCTACAACGCCCTCACCCAACAACAGGAAAAAGAGGCCCTGCTGGCCCAACTGCAAACCCAACTGCAAGCGGTGGTTCAAGAGCTGCCGGATCCGCTGCCCGACTTGCCCGCCACCCTGACCTTAGACGAGCTGCAGCGGCAAAAACGCAAAATCGAAGAGCAATTGCGATCCCTGGAGCCGGTAAACATGCTGGCCATTGCCGAATACGAACAGACCCAAGCTCGCCTGCGGGATCTCAGCGCCAAACTGGAAACCCTGCACCAAGAGCGCACCGAGTTGTTGCTGCGCATCGAGAACTTTTCCACCCTGCGTCGGCAAGCCTTCTTGGATGCCTTTCATGCCGTCAACGGTCATTTTCAAACCATCTTTGCCCAACTTTCCGATGGGGATGGTCATTTGGAATTGGAAAACCCAGAGGATCCCTTCGCAGGCGGTCTAACCTTGGTGGCCCACCCCAAAGGTAAGCCGGTGCGCCGTCTCAGCGCCATGTCGGGAGGAGAAAAATCCTTGACAGCCCTCAGCTTTATTTTTGCTCTGCAGCGATTCCGCCCTTCCAGCTTTTACGCCTTTGATGAAGTAGATATGTTTTTGGACGGGGCCAATGTGGAAAAATTGGCCAATATGATCTGGCAGCAATCTCGTCAGGCGCAGTTTTTGGTGGTCAGTTTACGCCGCCCCATGATCGAAAAAGCTGAGCACACCATTGGTGTAACCCAGGCCCGCGGTGCATACACTCAGGTGATCGGCCTGACCAAACCCGCCCCTCACCCCAGTTAAGATGTGGCTTGGTTAAGAGCAGAGGGCAAATCCTGAGGTCCCATTAGACTCATTCTAAGAATGGTTTAGGAGTGTCCAAACGCCTGCCATGGTTGCTCTGACTCTGAATCTATCCCCCCTGACAACCCTGAGCCGAGCAGATTTTATTCGGCTTTGTGCCGCCAATCCTGACCTGAAGCTGGAGCGTACCGCTCAAGGAGAATTGGTTATCATGTCTCCAACCGGCGGGGAAACCGGCCACTGGAATGCCGAAATCACCACAGACTTAACCCTTTGGAATCGGCAATCGGGCCGAGGGAAAA
>NZ_JANSHS010000079.1:0-2698 GCF_047461695.1 Synechococcus sp. R6-7 | reverse complement strand
TCAGCAGTGTTCAGCGTAAATGTATCAGGATCCAAGCAACAGAACATTTTGAGAACAGTCTCCAAACCATAGTCATTTCAAGCTAGATTGAGACACTCCCCAAGCGCTCTGTGCCGCTGCCGCGACCAACCCCAGCTCTTCTCCCAGAGAGAGAGGGAAGTTAGGGAACAATGCAACAGAAATGTTTCATTCCTGTTTAATAATGACTACACAAGTGGCTGCGCAGTTTATAGCTCTGTAGGGTGTTGGCCAGCAGCATCGTTACCGTCATCGGCCCTACGCCGCCCGGTACGGGCGTGATGGCAGCGGCCAGCTCTTTGACCGCTTCATAGTCCACATCTCCCACCAATTGCTCGGCTCCGGTGGGGGTCTCGATGCGGTTGATGCCAACGTCGATGACCACCGCGCCGGGTTTCACCATGTCTGCCCTCAATAGGCGGGGGCGGCCCACGGCCATCACCACAATGTCGGCGGCGCGGGTCACTTCTGCCAAGTCGGGGGTGCGGGAGTGGGCTAGGGTGACCGTCGCATCGGCGGCCAACAACATCAAGCTCAAGGGCTTGCCCACCAAGATGCTGCGACCGACCACCACTGCCTTTCGGCCTGCAATCGGGATCCCTTCTGCCTGCAACAGGCGCATCACGCCCAAAGGGGTACAACTGCGTAGGCCGGGCTCGCCGCGCAACAGCCGGCCCAGGTTGAGGGGATGGAGTCCATCCACATCTTTGTCGGGATTGATGGCCAGAAGGGGGGGGATGGGATCCCAGCCGGGGGGCAGGGGCAGTTGGACGAGGATGCCATCCACCCGCTCGTCCTGATTGAGTTGGTCGATGGTGTCGAGCAAATGGGCAGGGGAGTCTTGGGCGGAAAAATGTCGGCCAAAAGAAGCAATGCCCAACCGCTCACAGGCCCGCTCTTTGCCGCGCACATAAGCCGCACTGGCGGGATCCTCTCCAACCCGCAGCACTGCCAATCCCGGTGGTCGCCCCACCTGAGGTATCCAAGCTTGCACTTGGGCGGCCATCTCCGCTTGCAGACGGGCGGCTAAGGCTTTGCCATCGAGGATTTTTGCGGGCATGGGGGCGCAAGGATAAAGACAACCATCCAACGACCATCCATAGTGAAGCAGAATGGCAACAGCAGTGCAGGGGAAATGATCGGGTGGGATCCCTATGATTCGGGCAGGTCTTCTTCCTCTTGGCCCAATTGCTCGATGATGATCTCCACCTGCTGCCGCTTTTGCTCTAAAAAGTCCGCGCAGGTTTTCAGGGTTTGGGCGGCCTGTTGAAAGCGCTCCACCACTTCCGCCAGATCCAGTTCCCCCGATTCAATCTGGGCAATCAAAGTTTCCACCTCGGCAATGGCTGCTTCATAGCGCCACGGCTCCTCACGTTTGCGGCGGCTCATGGCTCTCCTCTACTCGTACCCATAGGCTTCCCGAGGCCAGTTGTATCATCAGGCGGGTTTGGGGAGGCAGGCGATGGGTGCGGATCAGGGATCCCTCTTCATCTCGCACCAAGGCATAGCCCCGTTTCAGAATGGCTTCGGGATCGAGCGCTTGGAGGCGATCTTGCAGGGCCTGTTGGTGCTGTTGGTGTTGCCGGAGGCGATGGCGCACGGCTTGGAGCAGGCGATGTTGGCGCTGGGTCAAGCGCTCCTGAGCCTGTTGCAACAGCCGCTCTGGATGCACGTAGACCAAGTGGTGCTGGGCCTGCTGCAAACGCTGCTGGGCCCTTTCCAAAGCTTGGCGAGTGCGTTCGATCAACTTCTGGCGCAACTGGGATCCCTGACGCTGCAATTCCCCCAGATCCGGCACGATCCGCTCGGCAGCTGCCGTTGGGGTATGGGCGGCGTAGTCGGCAGCGTAGTCAGCCAGGGTTTCATCCCGCTGGTGGCCAATCCCGGTGACCACCGGGATCCGACATTCGGCAATGGCTCGCACCACCCGCTCATCGTTAAAACAGGCCAAATCTTCGCTGGCTCCACCGCCCCGCGCCAAAAGAAGCACTTCCGCCCGCCCATCCTGTTCCACCCGGCGAATGGCCCGCACAATTGATTCCGGGGCCGCCTCCCCTTGCACTTGAGCTGGGGAGAACAGCACCCGTAGCCCGGGGTAGCGCTGGTTGAGGGTGCGCCGAATATCTCCCCAGCCGGCAGCGTGGGGGGAACTGACGACGGCAATGCACTGGGGATGAACAGGCAGAGGTCGTTGGTTGTCGAACAAGCCCTCGGCACTGAGGCGGGCCTTGAGCTGTTGAAATCGCAACGCCAACAGCCCTTCCCCGGCAGGCAGCAATTGCCAGATGACGAGGCGATAATGGCTGCCGCCGCTATAGATGCCAAGTTGCCCAAGGGCAAGCACCTGTTGCCCCACTTCCGGCCAGAAGCTGAGCCTGGAAGTTTGGCCCTGCCAGACCACCCCCTTGAGAACGTCACCGGTTTCCGGATCGACTAGGGTCAAGAACAGGTGGCCATTGCGGTTGCGCTGGCAACTGGAGACTTCCCCGCTCACCCACAGCCTGGCCAAGTAGGGATCCCCGGCCAGCAGCGATTTCAAATAACGGGACACTCCCCCCACCGAGAGCAGGGGAGCTTCATCCGTGAGCAAAAACTCCATCCCACTGCTGCGGGCGGCTAAAGTCACTTGTAAACTACCCGACCCTGACTACTTCGCAGTACAGGGCGGGCTTTCGGTAGC